>JANTGW010000206.1 GCA_024762705.1 Sulfurimonas sp. | reverse complement strand
ATTTAATGCCTGAAAAAATTACAGGATAAGTATAAAGATAAACTTTGTTGTTCTTAAACAGGTTCTGAACTATTTCTCCATTCTCTTTATCCCCAAGCACTGTATTTAGCTTTGGCGGAAGCTGTGATAACACTCTCCAGCTCTTAGGTGTTATATAAAGACTTTCACCTTTTTCTTTAGTTATAATCGTAAAAACAATATCTTTATTGGCCTTTATAACCTTTTCTATATGTTCGACCAAAAAAGCATAGTCTTGTGTTATCATTGCATCTGCTGAAACTAAAGAGACCGATTTGGCTATCGTCTTGGCTTTTGTGTACATAACATCTTTAAGTGAAGATTCCTGCACAGAAATAAGCGTATAGCTCAAAGCCCCACCAGCAATCGTAAAAACTGTGACTATTAGTAAAAATATTTTTGTAAAAAAGCTATTAAACTTCATAAGCTACTTATTTTTACCATCTACTGCAGTACCCACGATGAAGTCTAGTTTTGCACGAGCTACAGCATGTGCATATTCTGCACGGTAAAAATCTCCCTGCGTATAAGACTCAAAGAACTGTGCCTCTATGACATCTTTTGTCTCAGCCATATCTTCTTGATAGGCTCTGGTGTTGAGTTCTCTGTTCTCTCTGGCATTTTCTACTGCTTCATTTAAGATATTGAACTGTTTATACGAGCTTTTCATCTCTAAAAATGCCTGTTTCACCTGCAGAGCAAGTCCCTCTTCAAGCAGCACTTTTGTCTGCTCTAACTTCATTTTTTCCAGCTTGCTTTGCTCTACTTCATTTGTCGTACGCATTCCGTTAAAGAGTGACCAAGTTGCACCTATTCCTATGGTCCATGAATTTTTGTTTGTATCATTTACCATACCGTAGTCATAATCATTGTAGATATTTTGTACACTTGCACTCAGCCCGATATGCGGCAGATAGTCACTCTTTGACTCCTCTACTTTTGCTTTTTTTACATCTATAGCAAGTTTTAAGGTCGTATAATCAGGATTAAACATGTAAGCATTGTCAACCAACTCTTGCATACGTTCGTTCATTACCGGTTCTTTGAGATTTGTATCACTTACATCTATTTCTGTCTGCCATGACAAGCCCATTGCGTTTAGCAGTGCAGCTTTTGCCATAGCTTCTTTTTGTCCTATCTTTTCATCCAAAGACTTTATAAGTGATACACTGAGTTTACTACGCAGATAGTCTGTCTTTTTTACATGCATAGAACCACCCTGATAAAGACGTGAAGTCAACTCTTCGATAAACTGCATTCTCTCTAGAGTATCATGTGAGAGTTTTTTGAGCTGTTTTGTAAGCACCACTCCATAGTAATAACGTTTCACATCATAAATGACCTGATTTTTAGTTCTGCGTTTGCCTTCTTGTGCGATTTTTTTACCCAAACTTGCCTGCTCTGTGATGGCAGAAATCTTCCCACCGACATATAAAGGGTATTGCATTGTAAGTTTACTCAGTACAGTATCTCTATCTGCTATTTTTACTTCCATGTCTATAGGAAGCTGTGATTGATCTGGCGTTCCTGCTACTATTGCTGCATACGTTCCTGCTGTATTAAAATCTCCGTCGGCTGTTGCTGCATTGCCAAGGTTTGTATAAAGCGCTTTTTGTGCTCTATTATCTATTGTAGTCGTTCCCACCATATCAAAGGTCAGCGCTTCATCCATTCGCATTGCCGATACACTTGCATCAAGCGTAGGATAGTTTGCACTCATAGCCTGTTTGTACATTGCCTGGGCTATCTGCACAGATGTTTGTGAAATCTTTAAAGAGTTGTTGTTTTTTAAGGCGATTGCTATTGCGTCATTAAGGTTTACTACCTGTGTTTGCGCAAATAAAGACACACTTGTTAAAAAGCTTAAAGTTATAAGTACTTTTTTCATTTTTTCCCTTTTTGTTGTTTTTGATATGCATCATAAAGTTTTTGTGCATTTTGCAAAGATGAAACCGGTGTTTCTACGAGTGTTTCCATTTTATATATCATCATCATTTGTTTTCCCTTTTCAGTCTTAAAGATATTCCGCCCTTTTTTATATATATCTTTTATTTTCTCAGGATCAAAATCTTTTCGAAAAAAGCCTACTCCAGCACTCGTATACTCTGTTTGCTTTAGTACTTTGATTTTTTGCCTAACCTGAGGATTTAGTTCACATGCAAGTTGATATCCATTCATTGGGACTATGGCGACATCTATTTTGGAGAAAAAAAGATCTAACAAAATTTTGCTTCTTGTATTATAATCGACAACCTTTACACTGGGCATATATACTTTTGTATAAAGATGCATGATCTTATCACTCTTCTGAATACCCACTTTTACATTTTTCAATTCATGAACATGTGTTGCCGGATCCTCTTTTTTGACTAAGATTAGAAATGTATTTTTCTCTTTGTCTTTATATCCCCCACTAAAACCTCCCACAAGTTTAGAAGTATCAAAATACTGTACAAATTCAATAGGAAAACCGGTAATGAAATCT
>JANTGW010000205.1 GCA_024762705.1 Sulfurimonas sp. | reverse complement strand
ATAACTATCACCGACAAAAGCATGAGGTTCTTCTTCGTCATCCAAATGGTTTATCCTGCTTTCTCCGTATGCAAGAGACGCACCATATAAAAATGTCGTATTCTCAAGATCAAAAGAGCTTTTTACGTAACCAACAAGAAGATTCGGCTGATCCGGAGAAGCGACTGCGATGCTCTCAGGGTCTCCTGCCGGAGCGATAGCATCTGTTCCGTACATGCTTGGATTTTTCCCTTGATACGCTTCTACACCAGCCATGATGTAAGTCTTTGTAGGAAGGGTCCATTGTAGCTGTGCACCAATGTCGTCTATACCGTGTTCTCCCAAAAATGCAACATATACCAAAGGCATATCTGCAAAATCCTGAGCATGGTTATGCTGTTCGTTAATGCGTCCAAAGCTTGAACGGAATTTTCCGATTTTTGCTTTGAGCCCATGTCCTAGCGCTGTCGTTTCGCCATAGCCCTCTTCGATCTCAAAAGAATCTTCCGTTAAATGAAAGATCCCCGTAAGTGTCAGGTATGGATCAACTGCACTTTCCATGGCAACTTCTGCATAGTTAAGATTGAATCCGTCGCTGGCGTTTAATGGAGCATGTGAGTGTCCGTCTCCGTGAGAATGTTTTCCCATAATACCATGGGCAATTCCCGGTATTTCCAAGTGAGTAAGTTCTTCGTCTTTTTTTGAACGACTGACATAACTTGTGTCTAAGATAAGTGAAATGTCTGGTAAATAGGCATTTTGTGAAAAAGAAGCCGATGTGTTAGGTGTTGTTACACTGGCAACTGTATTCTTTTGTTCTTGTTGTATTTGTATCTGTTTTTTACTCAAAGCATCAAGTTTTGCTTCCATTTTTTGCATTACTGCTTTTTGTTGTGCTATCTGCTCTTTAAGTGCGTCTATCTCTGCATCTGCAAACAATGATGCACACGCAAATAGAGAAAGGTATATAGTTTTTTTCATTATTATTGTATCTCCAATATTTTTGTAATAGTTTTTTTATAGTTTATGTAAAATAATTAGGAGATTTTTGGAGGGGCTCTTGCGTTAAGTTGATTATGTACTTTCTTTACATGTAAAGAAGCCAAAGGAGTAAAAATAGATTCGTGCAGTATCTCCAACTTTGTAAGGTAATGTACTTCCACAGGTGTATCGGCGTGTGCCAAACTCGACTGTACGGTACAGATCTTACAATCATTATGCTGTTTCAGATCATGGTGATGATGAAAAACACCCATAAAGGTCGCGATTATAAAGATGATGCTGAGATATTTTCTAAAGAAAGTATGAATCATAAGCGAATTCTACCATAATCAGGATTACCGCCAAATAAAATTTTTACACAACTTTTACACTTCAAGGTTATACTATCACAAATATTAATAAAAAGGAGAGCATATGGGCAAAAATGTTGTATTGGTATTTGAAGCAGATGAAACGGCACTGTTGGACATAGAAAGCTATATTGCCTCTCGTGGTTACAGAGTAAAGAAAATCAACGAGGATAACAAAAGATCCAACAAAAACATCATTGAGTTTGGAGACTTTTACAGGTTTAACCTCAAAACCAAAGAAACATTTTATCAAGATGAAAAGTTGAAACTCACAAGAAAAGAGAGTCTTTTTTTAAAACTCCTTCTTTTAAATATGGGTCATGTTGTCACATTTAAACAGGCTATGAACTATATATGGAACAAAGAAGAGATTATTACAGAAAACAACTTACGTACGCTCGTATGGAGACTCAGAAATAAATTAAACTCAGACCTTATAAGAAATAACCAAGGAATAGGTTACTATATAGACCTGTAACTTATTTACTGACACTCAACTATCTCTCCCGAGTCAGAAATGTTTGCAGAGGCATAGTTGTGTATAAAAAAAGCAAAATCCTCACCTATTCCATTACCCAGATTTATTAGTTCCTTAGTGCTTAAAACAAGATTACATACTTCTTTGACCAAACGTAAAAAAGCTGCTCCATTGGACGCTCCACCGCCAAAACCTTCCTGCAGTGGAATTCGTTTTGTCACAACAACTTTATGCTGAGTGAAAAACTCCAACACATCCGTGTCAACAATATAATCATTCAAAGCTTCATAAACCTGGAAAATAGTGTTTTCTTCAAAAGAAATCTCTTCACATCCTTCAATGGTAATATCACTGCATACACAAGGAATAAAACTTATCGTATCATATAGTTCATCATTACGCATAAAATGGGGAGAGTGGGCATCTTTTTTATCCGTAACTTTGGCATGAGCGCGAATGCTATATATAGAGTCTTTCACTTCTATAAATGTTTCTTTTTTTTTCTTTGTTATTTTATTCGAAACAGTAAGTGTATCAGCATCCCAATATCCGCCTTCATCACCGCCTTCAAAGCCACCCATTGATTTTACCTTTATATTGAACTTGTATTATTTTTGTATTATAACAAAGCTATTGGAAAATCTAAAACGACAAGAAAATATATAGAAGCAACAGTGTAGGGTTATGGTGGACAGCTAGGGATTCGAACCCTAGG
>JANTGW010000204.1 GCA_024762705.1 Sulfurimonas sp. | reverse complement strand
CAAATACTTAAAGTGCTTGAAAGCGCGCAAGAACAATCCCAAGAAATGACAGCACAAAAAACAGGGATCGGTAAAAATATAAACATTACAGGATAGTTTTTTTATTTTTTGGCAGATGTTTTTCATCTGCTATATACTTTCCAACTCCACATTCGATATAATTCCACTTATGATAGATATTGACAATAAAACTTCATTTCAAATAAACGACGCACTCTTGCTAAAAATTGCTACGAGCATAACAGACAAAGATATTGAACTCGTCGTTACAACAAATGATGAAATACAACAGATTAACAAAGCATATAGGAACATAGACAAACCAACAGACGTGCTGAGTTTTCCTTATGAGGAAATGCCTATGAGCCCACTTGGAAGCATTGTAATATCTCAAGACTTTGTCACAAGTAAGTCAAAAGAGTTTGGACACTCCGCTGAGGATGAATTTGTTTTACTTTTCATACATGGACTTTTACATCTTCTTGGGTATGATCATGAGGTTGATAACGGGCAAATGAGAGTGGAAGAAGAAAGACTTATCAATGAATTCAAGCTTCCAAAAAGTTTGATAGTCAGAACACAAGGATAAAGATGGACTATATTATATTTTTAGCTGCAATGGCTGCTCTAATCTACGGAGCAGATTTTGTCATAAAAGAGTCAGAAAGAATAGCACTACATTTTGATATTTCTCATTTTGTTATCGGCGCAACCTTGGTCGCTTTTGGGACATCCCTGCCTGAGATGGCAGCCTCAATGGTAGCTTCTGCACACCAAAAAAGCGATATGGCAGTTGCAAATGTCGTGGGTAGCGTTATATTTAACATTACCCTAGTTTTAGGGGTTGTTTTTATGATTGCTAAGTCAATGGACCCGGACAGAGACCTCTTTTCCAAAGACAGTGCATGGGTGATAGTACCTTTAGTTGTCTTTTTTATCATGATACTCGATGGAAAGATTAGCCGTATTGATGGTGCTTTATTTCTTTTAATGATGGTCTCTTATCTTATATTTTTATTTAACAGCAACAAAAAAGAGTTAGAAGTTGAAATTGATGAAGAGCTTGAAAAGGAAAAATTCAATTGGCCTAAAAGTATCGTTTTACTTAGTATCGGTTTCGTTCTAACAATAGGCGGAGCCAATTTTGTTGTTGAGAGTGGTACAAATATTGCACGAAGTTTACATGTAAGCGAATGGATCATAGGTTTGTTCTTAATCTCTTTGGGTACTTCACTACCAGAACTTGTTGTATCGCTTGTTGCTGTAAAAAAAGGAAATGCTGAGATGAGCATAGGGAATATTATAGGCTCAAATGTGGCCAATTATTCCATGGTTTTAGGTGGTGCTGCACTTTTGAATCCACTAAGTGTAAATCTTGCAGCTACAAAATTTGACATGATTATTCTAGCTGCTGCATCCATTACATTATTGTTTGTTCTGGCAAACAAACTTTACAACAAAGCCGGCGGGATTTTTCTTCTTACAGTTTTAGCTCTTTTTATTCAAAATTCATTTTCATAATCTCTACTTCTTCTTGATATAACCAAGTTCTAAGAGCTTATTGTAAATATCTGAGACGATAGAGCCCGCTGCATGTCCTCCATGCCCTCCATGTTCAACCATAACAGTTACGACATATTGGGGGTTTTTATATGGTCCGTAGCTTGTAAACCATGCATGAGATCTTTTATAATAAGACAGTTCATGTTCCTGCTTACGTTTTTCAATATCCTGTTTTATTTCAACAACCTGAGCAGTACCCGTTTTTCCGGCAATTACCACTTTTGAATGTAGATAACCTGTTGCTGTACCATGTGGCGAGTTACATACTTCATACATCGCCTTTTGGATAATAGGAAGTTTTTTCAACTCAACCTTATTGAGTACATTTTCATAAGTCACTTCATATTTCTCATCTCCAATCATTTGTACAAAATGAGGAGTTGGAAGTTTTCCTATTGCTGTGAGGGCTGTTTCACGTGCGATTTGTATCGGTGTTACAAGGAAATCTCCTTGTCCTATGGACATATTTGCTGTTTCACCTATATTCCATATCTTACCGTATTTTCTTAATTTCCATTCACGTGAAGGAACGACCCCAATAAACTCGTTTGGCAAGTCAATGCCGGTTTTTTTTCCAAAACCATAACGCTTGAGTCCTTCGCTCATTTTTTGATTTCCCAGTACAAGACTTCCCTTGTAAAAATAGTCATCGCAGCTTTCACGAATCGCTTTTTTGATCTCCGTATGCCTGTGTCCTTGTTGTTTCCAGCATCTAAAAGTCCTGCCACCCAGCTTTAGGTTTGAACGACAATCTACACTCCAGTATTCATTTAAATCCGTAGTTATATATAAAAGTCCCAAAAGAGGCTTGATAGTAGATCCTGGAGGATATAAACCATGCGTCATTTTATTTGTAAAAGGATGGTCTAAACTCGATGAAAGTTCGTCATACATTTTATAAGACATACCTGAAACGAAAATATTGAGATCATAATTAGGATAGCTTCCCGCAGCCACAATGGAAC
>JANTGW010000203.1 GCA_024762705.1 Sulfurimonas sp. | reverse complement strand
AAGCATATAAAACAGTAAAACATGAAGATATATATAATAATGAACTAAAAATCAATTACTCTTTGGAACTCATTGATGCTGAGGATTTCATAGAGGGGAGAAAAAAACTTCAGGACCTTAAAAGTGATGCAAACGGACGCAAAGGGCATGATACTATCGAAGAACACAGTGTTGAAGAGACTATAGAGAAAAGAACACTTACAGAAGTTGCGCAAGATATCGATACTATAGTAAGAGAAACAAAACCAAAGTCTTTGTTTTTGGCATTTCCAAAAGAAAAAAATGCTGAGCTTGTAGACAAATTGTCTCAAGAAACGAAAGCGGTCTTGAAAAAGAATGTGGCAGCTGATTTGGTGAAAACAGATAAAAACAAACTGTTTGAATACTTTACTTCATAAGGCGTTTTAGTTGATATAGAGTTAAAAGATTATATAATCTTTTAAAAATATCAAATGGTCCCTATGAAAAAATTTCAAGAGTTACGCAGAGCAGCAAATAAATTTCACTATAAAAGCTATGAAATTCAAGAAAATGAAAATGAAATAGCTTTGAAGTTTTACTACCAACTTGATGAAGAAGGCAAGATGACTGACTTTCTTCATCAGATCTCCATCAGTAAAAATGACAAAATATCCACAGATTTTGATATGCAAAACATTGTTTTTCATATAGGTCTTGCAGAGGCTATCAGTTACTATAAGATCGCACTGCCAAAAGAGTTTGTCATAGAGTGTGGTACTTTAAATGAAGTGCAGCAAAAATGGTTCAAAAAACTTTATTTTAATGGCCTTGGTGAGTATATTTACCTAAACGCTATAAATATAAAAGAAGACGAACTTGTCAATTTCAGCTTTACATGTAACGACAAGCAATTTGAAAAGATTTCACGAGAGACAAAAGAGAATAACATCATTCCTATCGGCGGCGGAAAAGATTCACTTGTAAGTTACGAGCTTTTAAAAGATGCATTTGCAGACTCTTTTATGTTCTCAATGAACCCTATAGTCGCTTCCAAAGAGATACTCCAAAAACATCCAGAACATGCCATAGAGTTAAAAAGAGAATTAGATTTAGAGAAGATTTTAGACTTTAACGCACGTGGCTATCTAAATGGGCATATTCCTTTTTCTTCCATTGTGGGGTTTATCTCCATATGGCTTGGTTTGGTTTATAAAACCAAGTATATAGTGCTTTCAAATGAATCAAGCGCGAATGAAGAAAACATCATCTATAATGGGCAAAAAATAAATCATCAGTATTCAAAATCCATAGAGTTTGAAAATGATTTTCGTCATTATATTTCAGAGTATGTTACGGATGATGTAGAGTACTTCAGTTTTTTACGTCCTTTGGATGAAATACACATAGCTCAGCTTTTTGCGACCTTTGCAAAAGAGCACTTCTTTACCTTTCGCAGTTGTAATGTCGGGAGTAAGCGTAATGAGTGGTGCGGGAAATGTCCTAAATGCCTCTTTACTTACATGATGTTGTGCAATTATATCGAAGATGAAACACTGCAAAAGATATTTGGCAAAGATATGCTGGATGATGAGGAGCTGCAAGAACTCTTTGACGGGCTTTCTCAAAGTGATGCCGTGAAACCTTTTGAGTGTGTGGGCACTTATGATGAGGTCAATTACGCCCTGAGTAAAAAGTACCACTCTTATACAAAAGAAGAACTGCCAGCATTGTTAAAAAACTACACGCCAAAAGATGTAGAGTATGATTTACATGTAAACTATGACGGGCAAAATAATCTGCCGAAAAAATTCAAAGAGATACTTAAAAGCCATGTTGAACAACTTAGTTTCTGATCTGCAGCAGTATAAAAGCATCGGTATCTTTGGTTTTGGTGTTGAGGGCAAATCCTTTTATGATTTTGCGCAAAAATATCTGCCAAATACAGAGCTTGTAATCATAGATAAAAATCATCCCTCATGTGATGAAGACTACTTGAAAAAACTCGATGAAGTGGACTTGATAGTAAAATCGCCGGGTATCTCTTTGTATAACCTCGGTATCGATTATAAAGCTTATAACTTTTCTTCGACAACCGAGCTTTTACTCAAGCACTTTAGAAAACAGATAATCGGAGTGACGGGAACAAAAGGGAAAAGTACACTGGTGACACTTATAGAGGCACTACTAAAAAATGCAGGAAGAAAGAGCCTTTTGTGTGGAAATATAGGTATACCTGCCTTTGACATGCTTGAAGAAGTTGAGGAAGATACAACAATAGTCATGGAACTTTCATCGCATCAGCTCCACCATATAAACTATTCTCCACATATTGCGATTTTGACAAACTTGTTTGAAGAACATCTGGATTATTATAAAGATGTCAATGACTATTATGAGGCGAAGTACAACGTCTTTGCTCATCAAAATGAAAATGATATTTTTATATATAATTTACCAAAAGAATTACCGCGTGGGTATAATGTTTTTGAGAATGCACTCAAATATGAGGTGGATTTTAATTTGCAAAACGGTTTTATTCATAAGTCTACACTGCAAATTCTTGAAAAA
>JANTGW010000202.1 GCA_024762705.1 Sulfurimonas sp. | reverse complement strand
AGTGTAAAGTGTTCAGCACCTGCACGTTTTGCTTTCATTTTATGATAAACTTTTTTCTCATCCCAAGCGGCATAACGCTTTGGTTCATTATTTATCAGGTTGCCTCGCATGGCAAATGTTGTTGTTGGTAAAAGTAGTGTGTCTTTGTAGTCCATCTGTACCCCAAATTGTTTTTAAAAAGTTTTGCATTATATCCTTTATGTGTTTAAAAGCTGATAAAGTGTTATAATAAGCCAAATAAAAACAAGGTTACATGTAACATGAAAACGCATCTTATATTTATAGGCAACAAATTTGTTTATAACACATCGTTGAGAGAGTATATCTTACGAGATACACAAAAGCATAGTGGCTTTATGGACAAGATAACCTATTTTAAAGACAGTGACAACGCCTTTTTTCTTTCTTTGGAGGAAGAATTGAACAGTTCCAATAGAATTATTATTGTTACATGTAAACAAAATTTTTCAACTGTCGGAAAAGTAATATGCACAGCGACAAGTGATAACCAGATTTTAAAAGAGGGGATGCTTATACCGCAAAAAGCCTCATTGTTCGAAGATCGTTCTTATCTTCTAGAGTATCAAACCTCTGTAATCAATGTCATACAAATTGATGAAGGGCAGAGAATGCCTGAGTTGCTTCTCAAAAATGAGGAGATACGTGCGACGATACATGTATTTGAAGAAGAAAATTCTACACTCACAACGATTTTAACACCTATAGCACAGACTTATGAAGTGAATTTTGGTGTTACTGAGGAAGTGCAAGGCTGGCTTCGAGTTGATGTTGTCAGTAAGAAGTATGGAGATATTGCCAAGTTCATTCATGCTTCAAAAAAGCTTCTGCCTAAAAAGCTCATTGCATCATCCAATATTATAGAATACATTATAGAAAAACTTTCACATGTAAATAAAAAGGTTACATTTGCAGAGAGCTGTACCGGTGGGCTGCTGAGCTATTATTTTACAAAGCATAACGGTGCCTCGAAAATCCTTGATGGTGGGTTGGTGACTTATTCGAACACTTTAAAAGAGAACTGGCTTGCAGTAGACCATGCGGCTTTAGAAGATTATGGTGCTGTCAGTGCTGAAGTTGTCAGAGAAATGAGTGAAGGTGCATTAAATGTAAGTGGAGCGGATTATGCCTTGTCTGTGAGCGGAATAGCAGGAGATACAGGTGGAACGGACTTAAAACCTGTAGGAACGGTCTATATCAGCGCTAGAAGTAAAACGGATCATGTAGAGAAGCATCTGCATTTTCATGGTGATAGAAACTATGTACAAGATCAAAGTGCACTCATGGCAATAAAAATGTTGCTTTTACTTGATAAAGATGCGTTTTTTTAAATTTATGACAAAATATCTTGACAATTAAGAAGCATTTGCCTATAATTTCGACCTCTTAAGATTAAGAGGCAAATGTCTCGTTAGCTCAGCTGGTAGAGCACGTCACTTTTAATGATGTGGCCGATGGTTCGAATCCATCACGGGACACCATTTTTAAACTAAAATAACTTATGCGGTGGTAGTTCAGTTGGTTAGAATACCTGCCTGTCACGCAGGGGGTCGCGAGTTCGAATCTCGTCCACCGCGCCATTTGTTTTTTTAGTTTGGATGGGCGCTTAGCTCAGTTGGTAGAGCGCTACCCTTACAAGGTAGATGTCACTGGTTCGAGTCCAGTAGTGCCCACCATTTTGTTAACAACCTTTTGTTTAATGAAAGATAATGACCCTTTCGTCTAGTGGCCAAGGACACTATCACTTCATGGTAGTAACAGAGGTTCAAATCCTTTAGGGGTCGCCATTTTTATTTGGTGTTTAAAATTTTTTCCCATTAATTTGGGCGCTTAGCTCAGTTGGTAGAGCGCTACCCTTACAAGGTAGATGTCACTGGTTCGAGTCCAGTAGTGCCCACCATTTTTTACATGCGCGGTGGTAGTTCAGTTGGTTAGAATACCTGCCTGTCACGCAGGGGGTCGCGAGTTCGAATCTCGTCCACCGCGCCACTTCTTTTTATAATTTCCAAAAAAACTTTCAACTAATTAAACATAATCAGACAAAACTCTTCGTTCCACTCTTATCATACATGTCTTTATATCTGAAGGTGATGAGGTTTTCCATGATAGCAAAAAGTACCATGAAGTTCAAAAAACTGCTGCCTCCATATGAAAACATCGGCAGGGGTACACCTACTACCGGTGCGTAGCCTATGGTCATAGAAATATTTACTCCCATATATATAAAAATCATAAAAGAGATAGCGACTGTGACGACTTTTATATAGTAGTCGTTGTTAAATACACTCAAGCTGAGTAAATGTAATATAAGCATAACATAAAGTAAAATAAGTGCGAGTGCTCCTAAAAAGCCTGTCCTTTCAACCACAAAGGCAAAAATGAAATCACTTGTCGCAATAGGTAAAAACTTCATTTGAGTCTGTGTGGCATTTTCTTTTTCTTTTCCTGTCCATCCGCCTGAACCGATAGCAATGATGGACTGCTGCACATGATAGGAAGGTTTTTCACTTAAAAAGTCTGTG
>JANTGW010000201.1 GCA_024762705.1 Sulfurimonas sp. | reverse complement strand
TTACCATGTTAAAGCATACGGTTACAGACCCTATACATTTTCATCAGACATAAACAATACAACAATTAAACTCATCCCCATAACAGTAAAAGCACTCTATCTCACTTTTTGGGGAGCAAGCAATAACTCCGGAACTTTAAAAAAAATACTCAAGCTCATAGAAGAAACCCAGGCAAATGCACTTGTTGTCGATGTTAAGAACGAATACGGTTCAACATCTTTTTGGACAGGTTTTGAGCAGGCAAACAGCTATGGTGCACATAAAAACAGGACTAACCGTGATATCCAAAAGTTTATGAAAACTTTGAAGGAAAAAAATATTTATACGATTGCAAGAATCGTCACTTTTAAAGATGAACTTCAGGCTTCAAACAATGTTGATTATGCAGTCAAAAAAGACTTTAACATGACCATATGGAGAAACCATGATAATATGGCCTGGGTTGATCCTTTTGACAAGCGTGCACATAATTATGCCATCGCTATAGCTGAAGAAGCCGCAAAAGTCGGATATGACGAAATAAATTTTGACTACATACGTTTTCCTGCAAAAAAAGGACTCAAGTTTTCAAAACAGTGTAACTTGCCAAACCGCACAAAAGCCATCGAAGATTTTTTGGACTTAGCTCAAGATAGACTGAGAAAATACGGTGTCTTTATATCTGTAGACACCTATGGAAACATCTGCTGGGCAAAAGATGACAACGGCATAGGACAAACTGTTTCCTCGCTTGCACAACATGCTGATTATCTATGCCCAATGCTCTACCCTTCGGGGTTTTCAAGTGGTTCTTTTTATTTTAAATACCCGGCTGAGCATCCCTATGAAGTTGTTTACAGAAGCATAAAGACTATTCAAGACAGAGTTCCCAGTAACAGAGTCAGACCATGGTTACAATACTTTAAAGACTATACACGTGCAAAAAAAGAATACCAACGAAAAGAGATCCAAGAACAAATAAAAGCGGCAGAAGACATAGGAGCAAACGGTTGGATGCTCTGGTCTCCTTCAAGTAAGTACCATAAAGAGTATTTAGAGCGATAAGCGCGTATCTTTAAGTTTCTTTCTAAGGATTTTGGCATTAGGCAGGTAGGCTTCTACAAGCTCATGAAAATGCTTTGAGTGATTCATATGCACAAGATGTGCAAGTTCATGAACAACTACATAATCTATAAGCTCCTTTTGTACTTTCATCAGCTGCGTATTAAGTGTAATCTCTTTTTTTGAACTACAGCTTCCCCATCTGCTTTTCATTTTTCTGAATTTTAAAGTTTTATAATCAAGATTCATCATATTTGCAAAATACTGGACCCTTTTGGACAGATATTCCTGGGAAATATATTTGTAAAAATCATTATAGGCAGCTAGAACTTTCTTTGAATCAGAATCTTTCAAACGATGCAGTTTAACACGAAGGTACTCTGCCTCATTACTGTCAATACTGTAGATTTCACCAAATAACATAACCTCGTCTTCAAGGTTTACCTGAGGCTGCTGATTAAGAGAATTTTTGTACAGTTGCTTTCTTATCCATAACTCTTTTTCATGAAAAAAATCAACAGCGTAGCGTTCCTGTTTATATGGTGTCTTTATAACTATACTTGAATCATGATTTACTCTGATATAGCTGTGTTTGAGTTTTGGAGCATATATCAATTCGGCATGCAGTTCTTTACATGTAATGATTTTATGCATAAGAAATCGGATCACTCACACCTGCCACTTTAAAACCGTTCAAACGAAGTCTGCAGCTGTCACAAACACCACAGGCTTTGTCTTCGTTTTTATAGCAGCTCCACGTTAATTCCAAAGGTACATGTAAATCTAAAGCTTCTTGCACAATTTGTGATTTTTTCAGATGCACTAAAGGCATCTTGATTTCTATATCTGTCTCATCTTTTGTACCCAGATTAATTGCTTTTTGCATAGCTTTTATATATTCTTCTCTGCAATCAGGATATCCGCTGCTGTCCTCTTCGACTACACCGATGGCTATTACCTGAGCTTCTTCTTTTTCGGCTATTGCAGCTGCCATTGAAAGGAATATACCGTTTCTAAACGGTACATAGGTTGCGGGAACACCCTCTTCTATTCCTTGTGTCGGAACCTCAATATTTTTATCTGTCAAAGCTGAAGCACCGAGTTGTTTGAAAAAGTCTAAATCCAACACATATTTTTGCTTTACATGTAAGTCTGTACATATAAATTCAAAACATTCAAGTTCTTTGTTTTGCGTTCTTTGGTCATAATTGAAATGAACGGCAATAATTTCATATCCTTCATTTTGCATCATATAGGCACTCAGAGTTGAGTCCATACCTCCACTCATAATACATACAGCTCTTTTTTTTCTCATATTCTCTTTTTTCATGATAAAAGTTTACCATAACTAAACATTTTTTTTAATCTTAAGTAAAAGAAAGACATTATATACTCTTTCATATAGATAATAAGGAGACAATCATGGAAGCATCATCTTCAACACAAGGTTCATCCGCTGCTGCAGGTCAAGTCGATATTATGAAAAAAGCGCAAGACGTACAG
>JANTGW010000200.1 GCA_024762705.1 Sulfurimonas sp. | reverse complement strand
TCCCATTGTTTACCACCTTCACGTACAACAACAGGCATTGAAGCATCGATAATTACATCATTAGATGCATTGAAGTTCGTAGTTCCCTTGTCAGAATCAACCATAGCTATTCTTGGAGAGTCAGCATCTACTACTGCTTGAAAAGCCGCTTTGATTTCAGCTTCTTTTGGGTGACCAGCGATTTTTTTCTCTAAGTCACTCATACCAAGGTTAGGGTTAACACCTAATTCTTTGAACAGGTCAGCATACTTAGTAAATACGTCTTTGAAGAATACTTCAAATGCATGACCGAACATGATCGGATCAGAGATCTTCATCATAGTCGCTTTTAAGTGAATTGACCAGATAACACCTTTTTCTTTCGCTTCATCAATAGTTTTTTGCAAGAAAGAACGTAAAGCTTGTACAGACATGAAAGTACCGTCTAAAATCTCACCTTCTAAAGCATCAATGCTTTTTAGCTCTTTACCGTTTAATGCAATTGTTACTTTTTGCGCTTTATCCATAGTCACAGATTTTTCATTCGCGAAGAAGTCACCGTTTCCATTCATGTGAGCAACATATGCTTTTGAGTTTTCAGCAAAAGGCTTTAATCTGTGAGGGTGCTCTTGTGCATATTTTTTAACTGCATGTGCAGCACGTCTGTCAGAGTTACCTTCACGAAGGACAGGGTTGACCGCAGAACCAAGACATACAGCATATTTAGCTTGAATTGCTTCTTCTTCAGCATTTGCAGGGTTCTCAGGATAGTTTGGAATATCATATCCTTGAGATTGTAATTCAGCGATACAATCTTTTAACTGACCAACTGATGCCGAAATGTTTGGAAGCTTAATGATGTTAGCTTCTGGCTTTTGTACAAGCTCACCTAGCTTAGAAAGCTCATCTTCTGCAAGACCCATTGCAGCTAAAACTCTACCTGCTAATGAGATATCACTAGTAACAACTTCTACACCTGCTTCTTTTGTAAACGCATTTACGATAGGTAAAAGAGAATATGTTGCTAAAGCCGGAGCTTCATCAATTTTTGACCAAATAATTTTTGACATGTTATGTCCTTGTGAGTGAAATTTTGTCCATAGTTTTTACAACTTATGAACTTTACGAATTAAATGATAACACTAAGAAAGGAAAAATTGGCTAAGCTTCCCAAAACTTTATACTATATTTTTAATTTGTTTCATTTTGTAGCATGCTTAATGTTACGCAAATGTGTAGAATAGTTACATGTAAAATCATGTGTTCCACTTTTGGATTTCATAAAATAAAGATAGTTTGTTTTTTTGGGAAATATGGCAGCTTTGATGGCATCGACACTTACATTGCAAACAGGAAGGTTAGGAAGTCCTGTGTGCCTGTAGGTATTGTATGAAGTAGAATCATTTCTTATTCTTTTAGCTGTGACTTTTTTATGAGAATATTCCCCATAGTTTAATGTACCGTCCATCTGCAGTCTCATGCCTTTTGCGATTCTATTGTGTATTACAGAACTCACTAATGGCATTTCATCAATATTTGCTGATTCTTTTTGTATAATCGAAGCAATTGTTACATAATGAAACCATTTTTTTTCGTTGTAAGTACCGAAAAATTTCAATGAAAGTTCTTTCATTCTTTGTTGTGAGGTTCTCAACAACACTCTAATAAGTTCTTTTTCTGTAATGCCTACAGGAAGCCTATAGGTGTCTGGAATAAAAACACCCTCTTTTATCGGGGACTGTTTCTCAAATTCATATTGCAAATTTTGACGGTCTAAGTGTAAGTTATTTGCCAATTGGTTTAAGAATATATATGTAGTTTCACCGGGTATAAGTGTAACATTTTGTAAAGCAGCTTTTGATGTGGTAAGTTTATATAAAAAATCTGCTTTTGTATTTACATTGGTCTGCATGTCTATCCATCCGCTTTGAGGGGAACCTATCATTCTTAAAACATAAGAATCAATTTTACAAACATCGTAATTTTTAGATTGCAAATGTGTTATAATCTTATTAATAGAGCCAGAAGGAATATAAAGGACTTTTGGTGTGTAAATCGGTTGATTAAGGTAGTAAATGAAAGATAATACAATTGCAAAAATTATTGCTAAAACATATGTAAGTATAGTAGTGCTTTTTACTTTCATGGTTATTCTTTTTATTGGTTTATTTATAGTTTTACAAAATGGATTATATCTTGATAATGTTTCTATATCAAATTTTCATGCAAAAAATATTTATATTAAATGGGATGATAGAGTCAATGTTTCTGTTAAAAATTTGAGTATTGATAAAACAGAGGATGAAGTAAAAAACAAAGTTGACTTCAAGGATCTTAGCAAATACCTTAAAATATTATCACAGACTACAAACTGGTTTCACTCTATCGTTATCAATGAAATAGCCATAGGTGATGCGGCAGGCTCATTTAAGTATACAAGTGATACACAAGGTTTTTTTATTTTAAACTCTCCGACTTTAGATTTTCAATCAAATATCTACTTCCAATCAAATCTTCTAAAGCTTTCTGTAAATAAATTTTCAGATAAGACAAGGGCTGTATATAT
>JANTGW010000199.1 GCA_024762705.1 Sulfurimonas sp. | reverse complement strand
CTCTAACAATTGGTGAGCTTTCTGCTCACCGATACATAGCTATGTATCTTCTTCAGATTAAAATACCATTCACATAATAAATAACAAACCATAAAGATCAACTCAATAATTATATAGATAGTGTTTTGTTAAAAATTCTTAGTAAAATAAAAAAGTAAAGAAAAATTTTTGTAAAGAGAAAAGAAGTATCCAAAAGCCAAAAGGCTTTTGAACAAAAAAGTTTAATAAAACTTATTTCATCGCGGCAATATGATCTGCAACAGCTTGCATATCAGCATCACTCATAGAAGCTACCTGACCTTTCATAAGACCACCCATACCATGTACATTAAGTGTACCGGCTTTATATCCATTAAGTTGTTCAACTGTTTTAGCAGCATCTTGACCTGTAATTACTGCAGACTTACCAAGAGCAGCTTTTTCACCGTTTGCACCGTGACAACCTACACATTTAGCATAAAGTGCTGCACCGTCAGCCATAAGTAGAGTAGATCCAGCAAATAACATTGCGATTGCTAATTTTTTCATTTTAATTCCTTTTAGTTTGTTGACATTCAGAAGATTTATAAATTCTATAAATCTACACCTCGATTTTATAGTAAATTACCTTAACACTGCGGTATGTTACCAGAGTCACTCGCATACTCATAAGAGAAGTCATATACATGAGGTATATATTTTTCTTTCACTTTCTTTACTTTTGGACAGAGTTTCTTGATCTCATCTGCAAACTTTCCAGCTTCATAGATCTCTTCCCACTCATCCTGTGTATGCTTTTTTGCAAACTTATCACCACTCATATTACAAGGTGCTTTTAACTTTTTAAGATAGATCTTTTGACCTTTCTTGATATCTGCAGATGCAGTTGTTGAAAGCAACCCCATACCAAGTAGAGTAGCGACTGCCAATTTAGTAATGTTGTTCATAAATATCCTTTTATTTGTTTGGATTTAAAATAATAACACTTAATTGTGAAAGTATTGTGAAGTCAATCCAGAAAGATGATGCAGAATGTAAAAAACTGCTTCAAGAAGTTACATTATCAACCATTCAGATTAAATTTCATCACAAAACGTTTTCACCGGTTGTTAACAAGCCGGTTCGTTACCTGTGTCACTTGCATATTCGAAACAGAACTCAAAAAGATGCGGTGTCCACTTCTCTTTATATGTCTCTATAGCAGGACACACCTCTTTTACCTTTGCTTCGAACTTTCCGGCTTTAAATGCATCTTCCCATTCTTTCTGTTTGAAAGCTGCAGCAAACTCACCACCGGTTTTATCTGCACATTGTCCTTTGATCTTTTTTGAATAGATCTTTTGACCTTTGTTGATGCTTCCTGCTTCAACCGTAGATGTTAATAGGGCAAAACCCATCAGTGCCGAAAGTGCTACTTTTGTTACGTTTTTCATTTTGTTCCTTCTAACTATAGAGATAGCGTATGATGACACTAAATTGTGAAAATATTGTAAAGTAAATTGAAAAATGAAGCAGATAATAAAAAACTGCTTCTAAGGAGTAGTACTAAATGATTAACATTTAGGAACGTGTGAACCGCCAACTCCATATTCATAAGTAAATTCATACACATGTTCCCACCATGAATCTTTGATCTTCTTGAGATTCAGTTTAGGACATAGTTTCTTTGTTTCTTCCTGGAATTCACCGTCATCCCAGAACTCTTCCCATTCATCCTGTGTATGCATTCTTGCAAATCTTACACCGGAGAACCCACAGTACTTTCTCATTTTCTTTTTAAATATTTTTTGACCTTTTGCGACACTTCCTGCTGCTGTTGCCACTGTCGGAGTAGTAAGCATTGTAAGTGAAACAAGGGTAATTGCAGTAACTATTTTCTTCATTGTCTTCCTTTTTATAATATAACCTTATCCAGTATTATTTTAACTACTTCAACTTATTAAAAACCTTAAACTTTTCCCAATATATGTCTAAAGCCTCATCAATCTGCTTATCAGTTAACGTTGTTTTCTTTTTTACACCATAATTATCAAGAAACAGGTCAGACATGACAGAGATCTCTCTTAACGGGAACTTAAGGTAATGTTTCAGTCCGGCTTTCACATTATGTTCACCACTGTAGACAAGAAGATAACGCATAAACATACGTTGCAATGAAGTAGGTAACTCCTTGTGACACTCTACACAATGACGTTCATAAGCATCTTGTGCGGAAACTCCGGATAACAACACCATACACAATATCAGAGATTTTACCATGACAATACCATCCTTGTACCCTCTCCTTCTTTTGACTCAACTTCTATCAAAATATCATATTCATCCAATATTTTTTTGACGATACTCAAACCGACACCAAAACCGCCTTCACTATTATTAAACCTCATATATCTGTCAAACATCAGTGGTATATGCTCTTTACCGATACCAATCCCCGTGTCCCAGATCTCCAAGGCTCCTTCTCTTAATTTGATACCTACAGTACCTTTACGCCTGTTATATTTGATCGCATTAGATATAAGATTATCTATGACCCTGGTAAGTTTACGTCTATCCATAGTGATAGTAGCATCT
>JANTGW010000198.1 GCA_024762705.1 Sulfurimonas sp. | reverse complement strand
AAATGTATGGCATAAAGTATTCAAGACCACAGGTTGTTTTGCTCCAAGATACGGGTATTGGAGTGGCTGAAACGGCTGCACGTACATGTTATGACAGTTTTTGTAATAGTGAAAACGATGTTGTCAAAGAACTTGAAAATATACTGCCTGATACGCAGATGTGCCAAACACTTAATGAAATAGAAGACTCAAAGCTACTTGATGATTTAGCATGGACCTATTTTCACCATTCTATTTTAGAACATGCAAACCTCAGTTATCTGGTTCGTGGTACAAGCAGAGGTGTTCTGCAAGAACATGCAAGGCACCGCATACAAGCTATAAGTGTACGAAGCACGCGATATACTATGAGCTCACTGATTAATGCTTTTGTTGCCTCAAAACATGGTGGGGACAGAGATTTTTTTATAGACAAAGTTTTAGAGTTTGACATGTTTGTAACGGCGGATGAAGAGTATAACAAACTCGAAATCGGTGCAATGTATGATAAGCTTGATTTTCAATCGAAAAAAGTGGATGATTTCCATGATATCGCAGTTGCCAAAAGCTCTCTCGGACTCTTAAAAGAGTTTGCAGGAAAACCTCAAGAGCTTTATGATGCCCTGCAGGAAGGAAAAAAGAAACGAAATGTAGGAGATGCATTTAAGCATATCATTACAGACAATGTCAAAGTTGACATGGTAGTAACATTCAACCTCAGAAGTTTAAAAAACTACCTCACATTACGTGACAGCGGTGCAGCATATTTTCAAATACGCTGGCTCGCTCAGGAGATGATGAAAGTCACTCCAAAAAAATATCTTGATCTGATCATCAAGCAAAAATAGGATTTTTTATGTATAAGATTTTAATACTCGCAGCACTTTTTTTGACAGGATGTTCAAATTTTAAAATAACAGCAGCAATGTGTGAAAAACTTGAAAGTGAACCTGGTGCTACAGTACCACAAGAATGTCGAGCATATAGCGAGAAAGAAGCCGATAAAGCATTTAACAAAGTTAAGAATGAGAAAAAAGTTTCTGACTCAGATTTAGAATTCCATATAGAAAAATAGTATAATTACAAAAAATATTTAATCTAAGGAAAAGTAATGGCTAGAAGTGAAGTATGTGAATTATGCACAAGCAGCGAAGGTGTAAGTGCATTGGAGTTGCCTGTAAGTGACTCTAGCGAAGAGCAGAGTGTTTATGTCTGTGTTACATGTAAAGAGCAGATAGAAAACGGTGAACTTGACGAAGCACATTTCAATTGCTTAAATGATGCTATGTGGAGTGAAACTCCGGCCGTTAAAGTTATGTCTTATATTTTATGGAATAAACTCGGTCGTGCTGATATGACAGATATGATGTATCTTGAAGAAGAAGAACAAAAACTTGCCGATGCTGCCATCAATGCAGATGCTAACAAAGTTGTATTTCGTGATGCAAACGGTGTTGAGCTTAAAGCCGGTGACAGTATAGTGATACTCAAAGACTTAGATGTAAAAGGTGCCGGTTTTACTGCAAAACGAGGAACAACTGTTACTAGAATTGCTTTACCAAATGATATGGATGATCATGTTGAAGGCCGTGTAAATGGAACCAAGATCTATTTAAAAACTGAGTTCATTAAAAAAGCCTGATGAAGCCATACGAACGATTTTATAAAATAGACAAGGATTTTCGTAATCCTTATGCTCGTGATAGAGATAGAATCATTCATTCAGGTTCATTTAGAAAGCTTGAGTACAAAACACAGGTCTTTTTAAATCATGAGGGTGACTTTTTCCGTACCCGTTTGACACATTCTATAGAAGTCTCTCAAATAGCACGTTCAATCACTTCTCAGCTTGATCTCAATGAGTCACTGGCCGAGGCCATTGCACTTGCACATGATCTGGGACATACGCCTTTTGGTCATGTCGGTGGTGATACACTCGATGAATGTCTTAAGCAAGATGGGTTTTCTAACGGCTTCGAGCATAACTTTCAAAGTTTTCGTGTTGTTACAAAACTTGAAAAACGTTATAAAGATTTTGACGGGCTTAATCTTACCTTTGCAACCCTTGAGGGCATACTCAAACACTCTTATCCATATAAAAAGCCTTTTTTACCTGCTGTTATAGATGAACAGTTTGATCTAGAGAAGCATCCAAGTTATGAAGCGATGGTCGTTGACCGTGCAGATGAAATAGCCTATATGAGTCATGATATTGATGACGGTGTGAACTCTGGACTGATAACTTTTGAAGACCTCAAAGAGAGTGAACTCGCTTGTGAAATACTTGAAAAAGTGGCAGCTGAGGGTGTCGGTGAAGAAAATGATGAGATGTTCCGTTACCGATTCAGTTCACATCTCATCAATCATCTCGTGTACTCTTTACTTGAGTACTCTAAACAAAAAGTTATAAATAAAGAAGAGATGCCTATAGGTTTTGAGAAAGAACTCGAAACGAAAATCAAAAAACTCAAAAAAATCCTTTTTGTAAAGATGTATCAGCATAAAAATATAGTAAGAAAGATGTACGCTGGAAAACAAGCTATAAAAGGTTTGTACAAAGGGCTGATGGAGCAGGAAAAAATGCTTCCGCAG
>JANTGW010000197.1 GCA_024762705.1 Sulfurimonas sp. | reverse complement strand
GAAGACCGTAAAAAAGTAGAAGATGCTTCACTTGCAGTGATCATTAAGGCCATTGCTTCTGTAGAGATAGCCAAAGCAAATGCTTCCAAAAACATTGTAGAAGCAACCAAGAGAGTTGAACTAAGTAAAACGAAACCCACAAAAACCATTGAGCATGGAGAAGAGACACTCACAATTGCAAAGAATATAGCTGCTGTTCAAATTGCACAATCTGTTTCAGATGTGGAAGTAGCCCGATCAAATTCCATTATAGAGATGGCACATTCCTCTATGAAAAATATAACATCACCTCTCTCCAAAGAAGAGGAAGAAAAGCTCAAAAAAATTAAAGCTGAAGCGACAGCAAAGATCTCTTCTTATTTAACCAGGTTACAAGTTCTCAAAGCAGAACTCACCACTAAAATAGCAGAAGAGATAGCCAAGGTTGAAGTTGCAGAAAATGAGATAAGATCTTCGGACAAATAACATAAGTCACTTTCCTCGTTCACTCATTGCACGTGGGAATGAGGGAACTACAGTTATTTGAAGTGCCCTATTGCAGTCTTACGATACCGTTGCGTATCGTAATTTCGCCTTCAAGCTCTGCTTCATATACCCTGTCACCATATTTGGAGATCGTCTCATCAAATGTAGGTGCGGACTGACAAAAGTAAAAGAAGTCATCCTTTTGCATGTCAGAACTGACTGCCTGTCCAAACCGTGATGCAAATATTTCCACATCTGTGATGGCCGTAGCCTTGCCTTCAGAGAGTAATGTATTTGTTCCTAAACTCTCACCCAGTCTTTGGGGCAAAACAAATATCTCTTTCCCCATTTTTAACGCATACTCGACAGAACGCATAGAGCCACTCTTCAAATCCGCCTCTGTCACAATAAGGCTATCTCCAAGTGCCACCACAAGTTCATTGCGTATCACAAAACTCCAGCCTGTCGCTCGAAATCCATCATTGAACTGACTCATCACCAGACCTCTGTTTTCAATGTTCTCTATCAGACTTCTATTGAGTACCGGATATCGGATATCAAGTCCATTACCCACCACAGCAATGGTATTTTCTACTCCTGCTCCCTCATGTGCAATAGCATCAACTCCCATGGCAGCACCACTCACCACACAGACCCCTCGTTTAGCTAATGCCTTTGCAAGAGCATAGGTAAATTCTCGTGTATAATTTGACGGGTTTCTCGTCCCCACTATCGAGACTTTCGGACGTTTCAGCAAAGAAAGATCACCTTTATAAAAAAGTGTTTTGGGGTATTTTTTCATCGCAGAGAGTGCAGGAATATTTTCACTAATAGGAATGCTCATAACTTACCTTTTTTATGAGTGTAACAAATTAATATCACTAAAGGTAAAAAAATGTCAAATTGTCATTAAATCATCGATATAGATCAACTCCACATCTTTTAATATGTCCTTAGCTTCCAAAAGTGCTTTCATTGTCACGGCATGAGGATGCCCAATGGCAATGGCGTACCCTTTCTTTTTTGCTTTTTCAACAACTTTTCGAAGCTGTTTATGTATCGATTTTACATTATGCACATTGTCTATAAAAGCATCTCTTGCCACATAAGCATCACCAAATTTTTTTACGATATTTGGTACTTTGGTTGAAGCAATGGTTCGACTGTCCACAAACATAAACCCTTCTTTTTTAAGTGCCATATAGAGCGTCAACATTCCCTTATAGTCATCTGTAAATACTGAACCGGTATGATTGTTGACATAGCGTGCTGTAGGAAAAAGTACACGCAATTCTTTTGCCCGTGCGATGATCTCTTCTTTCGTAAATGTTGTTTTAAGTGTCTTATACTGTTTATTGAACTGTTTACTGCCTGACTCCATAGGCAGGTGGATCATATAATGTTTAAGCCCGCGCGCCAAAGTATGACTTGACATAGAACGTTCAGAAGGAGGGAAAATGGAAGGAGTAATCTTCATATGCAAAGCCTGTATCTTTTTCAGCTGTTTAGCATTTGAGACATCATCAATAATAATAACCAACTTTGGTTTCCCAATACTCTTTACTATACGAACAGTTGGTTCTTTTTTGACTCGTTCAGGTATAACTTTCTCTTCTTTTACTTTTTTCAATAAAGGCTTGACAGTGGTCTCTATTTCTTTATCTGATACTTTTTTTTCTGCAAGTTCTTTTGTCTTTTGAGGCTTTTGTGTTTTGATCTTGGAGAGGTCGTTTAAAAGTTTCTTTTTACTCTCCGCATCATCTGTCTTATAGGTCTGGGCTATATACTTTTGAGTACTTATATCATCTTGCTTCCCCAAAAAATACCCAAAAGCAACCAGAGAGATCATGAAAAATACACCTAAAACAATAAAAAGACTTTTTTTGAAATTTGAATTATTGGATTTGTTTCTCGAAGACCTTCTTTTCCTGACAGATTTACTCTTGGTAGCAGAAGATTTAGTATTTGTTTTTTTGGGTTGCGTTGCCATAAAGTCCACTGGTTTTAAATTTTGATTATTATAGCAAAGAGTCGCTTCGCAAGTAAATAGTGATTAGTGATTAGTGATTAGTGATTAGTGATTAGTGATTTTAAAATAGTTTGATA
>JANTGW010000196.1 GCA_024762705.1 Sulfurimonas sp. | reverse complement strand
ATATGTTTTTATTTCTTAGGCTTATATAAAGGTTTAAAAAGAGGCATGTAAGCATTTATGAAGTCTTATTTTACAAAAAAATGATAAAATTCCTAAAAAAAGAAGGAATACAGTTATGTCAAATACATTAATTCACAATGAAGACGAGTGCAAATATGAGTACCACATCGGTGAGCATGTCGCTTACATTACATATGAGGATAAAGATGGAAAGATGCATTTAACGCATACTATAGTTCCAGATGCACTTGCAGGGAAAGGACTTGCAAAAGCTTTACTCGAAGATGTGCTCAAAGAGATCGAAAAAGCGAACAAAAAGGCAGTACCAAAGTGCTCTTACATTGTAAAATATCAGGAAAAAAATCCGGATAAAAGTCACTTGTTCGCATAAAGGGTTATATATTAAGCATACAATTCTTTTGCAGCAGTCTTTCTAACCATTGCATATGGTGTTCATTAAGCTGCAATTTATTGTATGTAAGATCCAACTCTTCTAATTCACTCAATGCTTCCATCTCCTGAGGAAGTGTTTCAAGCTTATTTTTCCAAAGTGTTAATTTTTTTAAATCTTTTAAATTACCAATTTCTTTAGGAAGTTCATGAAGTCGATTCTTTCCCAGTTCCAGTGTGTGTAAATTTTTCAGCTGGCCGATACTTGTAGGCAAGGTATCGAGTTGGTTTTCCTGAAGCAGTAGCATCTTTAGGTTAGAAAGTGAGCCAATATCATTAGGAAGACTCACAAGGGCATTGCCAGGTACGTAAAGCTCTTGTAATTGTGCCAGCTCAGTAATGCTATGCGGAAGGGTTGTCAGTTTATTTCCCATAAGATAAAGTTTTTGAAGGTTTTTAAGCAGAGCAATCTCTTCTGGTAGTTCAGTTACCTGAGCACCTAGTAAGTTCAGCTCCTGCAGTGTTTGTAGTTTCTTCTCGTCTCTGGGCAGACCTTTAAAGTAGCCACCTTTTAAGTATGAGTCATGTTCGACCCATACGAGATCCGGAATGCTATTCTCATCAGCCCATTGTAGAAGTTTTTTTATCATTTAATTGACTTACTGTTTGTGAAAACCTAACATTTGTCCAAAAAGCTTATCTTCAGTAAGCCCCATTTTTGCAGAGGTCATAAGGTTGTTTTCTTCATAGTACTTTACAAGTTCCTGTGCATCTTGGCCTGTCATCATTGCCTGGTATCCAAGTGCTGCATGAACTTCTTGATCATGAACAACAATTCCTTCTCTTTTTGCAAGTGCTTCTACGATTAATGCGGTTTTTACTATCTTTTTCGCATCTTCTCTAAAAGATTCTCTGAGTGCTTGAAACTTTTCTTTATCTTCCATATACTCTTTATGCTCTTCTTCTGTAAAATTCTTCGTTCTTGCTCTTACAAGTCCATCTATCTCCTGTTCAACGATATTATTTGGTAGCGTGAAGTCAACTTTTTGTAGTAAAGCTTCTACGATCTTAGGTTTAAGTTCTCTCATATACAATTGTGAAAGTTCTTCTGATATAACCTGGTCACCTAGCTTCTCTTTGAGTGTTTCCAATGTTGCTGCAGGATCGCTTAATATTTTTTTGGCGAAGGCATCATCCGGTGTTTCAGGTATTTGCTCTTGAATTTCATGAAGTTTTACATCAAACTTTGTCTCTTTTCCAGCTAAATCTGGTGCTTGGTAATCCGTAGGAAATGTGACTGTAATGGTTCTTTGTTCCCCATATTCCATCCCAATGAGCTGTTCTTCAAAACCTGGGATAAAAGAGTTTGAACCTATTTTGAGATTGAATTTCTCTGCACTTCCGCCTTCAAACGGTTTACCGTCAATATACCCTGTGAAGTCTATAACTGCGACATCACCTTCTTCAACTGCTTTTGGTGTTGCAATTGGTTTAAAAGGTGCTTGCTGTTTTGCAAATTCTTCAAGTTTTTTCTCTACTGCTTCTGGGTCGGCAGTCGGCTTAGTGAACTGTGGTACTATCTCAGCATAGTCGATATTATCTACATTTACTTCAGGACTTGTTGAAAGATCCACTTCAAAATAGACACTGTCATCTCTTTGCTCATATTTTTTTAATATAGGCTGCCCTAAGAGTGTATTTACATCTATATTCGCTTCTTTGATTCCTGCATCAATAAATTCTTTAAATACTTGTCCTGCAGCTTCCTGCTCTATATTTTTATCGTCTTTTTTTTCATCTAGCGAGTTTTTAGCCTGTGCTTCTTTAAACTCAGCTACTTTTTTTTCAATTACACTGTTTTCAACTGTTCCACTCATGATATAGTTGATGTCATCTACTTTATTTACTGTAACTTGCACTATAGTCCTTTTAGTTTTAATGATGCAATTCTAACATGATTGTCTAAAAATAACTTTTTAAAAGTCATTGTGAAAATAATAAAAGATAGATTAAATTTTAAGAAGGTGTGAAAGGTATATAGGATATCTCTCAAAAGAGATATCCTATGAGGGAATACAAAGAAGGAGTTATACTGCTTCGACGTTAGGCATTTCCATCGTGATACAATCACGATTTAGCATATCTGTACATACGTATACGCATAATGCACAACCTTTACATCTA
>JANTGW010000195.1 GCA_024762705.1 Sulfurimonas sp. | reverse complement strand
ATATGAAAGAGATAGATACTTTTACTTTAAGCATGTTGGATGTCTTGCATCTTTTAGAGAAGAAGGAGATTATTCAAGACAGTGTACAATGGGAAAGGCTTAGAGAAGTTAGAAATATTTTAGCTCATGAATATCCGTTCGATATTGAAGAACGCATTGAGAATATAGGTTTGGCTCTTGAAGGGTTCCAAACACTGAAACAAATTTATTCTCAATTAAAAACCTATACTAAACCTATCGGATAGACTTATTCTCTAATATTGATACTCTTTTATTCAAGTAAAGAATTTTAAAGTATAATCCATAAAAACTTAGGAGTTTTTATGGATGCTCTATACATCGTCGCAGGTGTAGGTTTCAACCTATATGTTAAATTCACAGGTGGCGAAAAAAGTAATTTTATGCAGCATCATTTTCATAAACTGGTCATTGTTTTAGGTCTTTTCATTGTTGTTTCAGCCAAAATGATGTTTGAGGTTTAAAATGGGACAGCAGTATAAAGTAAAAAAAAGAGGCAAACTCCTTCCTTTTCTTTTTGAAACACTTGAAGGCTGGTCGAAAAAAACCATTAAACAACGCTTACAAGGCTCTTCTGTCGCAGTCAACGGTGTAGTTACGACCAAACATGATCATATACTCCTGGAAAATGATGTGGTTGAAGTGGGTGTGGTACAAAAAACCGGTAAGGCTGTGCCTTCGGTAAAAAAGCTGGAGATCCTCTATCAGGATAAAGATCTCATCGCCGTTAACAAACCCGCAGGCCTCCTCTCTGTGGGAACGAACAGAGAGAACAGAGAACATGCGCTTGCTCTGCTTCGGGCACAACTGACAAGAGGCAAGGAACGTGTACAGCTCTGGCCTGTGCACAGACTCGACCGTGACACATCAGGCATTTTGCTGTTTGCCACTTCCAAAGCAGTACGTGAAGCGGTGATGGCGCAATGGTCAAGCGCTGAAAAGAGTTACCTTGCCATTGTCGAAGGCAGACCCAAAGAAGAGAAAGGCATCATTACCAAGCCATTGCGTTTGGATGAAAAAGAGTACCGTGTCCACGTAGGCGAACACCCAAAAGCCAAAACTGCTGTTACACACTACAGAGTAAAAGAGAAGTCAGAGAAACGCTCACTTCTTGAAATCCAGATAGAAACCGGAAGACAACACCAGATCCGCGCCCATATGGCATGGCTTGGGCATCCTGTTGTGGGAGATGAGCGTTACGGGACCAAAGGCGGACGTATGGGACTGCATGCTTTACGGCTTTGTATCATGCATCCTGTCAGCAAACAGCGTATGACCTTTGAAGTAGATGCTCCGAAGCATTTTTATGCGTTGTTAGAATAGTTTTCTGTTTCTTTCCTATGCCTCTGTGTCAATAATATTTGACCATTACAAGCACAGCAATGATCAGCAGTACGGCTGCAGCGAATATTTTATGTGTTCTTGAAGCATCAACGCTGTAGTGCGCATACTGGTTACTATGACAACCGACACATTCATCTCCAAAATAATATTCACCGCACTTTGGACATATCTTTGGGTCTTTTTTCGGCAAAAGCACTCCCTTTAGGACAATAGATTTCATCAAAACTTGATCTGTTTTTTCTACCGTGGAAGATGATGTACAGTACATTCGTGCCACAAGCGATAGAAAAAACAGTGTGATTATAACACCTTTAGGGATAGGAACAAAATCAATAATAAAATTCAGCTATCATACGGGGAAAGTGACCGCTACATATCCAAAGGGCTTACCACCCTGCCCTTGTTCATTTCGGCAACCACGTGTGTATAGATCATCGTTGTTTCTACCGATTTATGCCCTAAAAGTTCTTGAATGCTTCGTAAATCTATACCACTTTGCAAAAGATGGGTAGCATAAGAGTGTCTAAATATATGTGAAGTGACTCTTTTATGTAATTTTGACTTAACAGCTGCCTGCTTAATATTTCGTCCTAAAGTTTGAGGATGCAAGTGATGTCTACGAATAACATCGCTTCTGGGATCTTTAGCAACATTACGCATGGGAAACAAAAACTGCCATTTCGTCTCATATCTGGCATTGGGATATTTTTTCTCTAATGCATGAGGAAGATAAACACTTCCAAAGCCATTATTCAAATCTTGTCGGTGTATTTCTTCTACGTGTCTTATTTGTACTTTTAGTTCATCTTTGAGCTTTGCCGGTAACGGTACTGTTCTGTCATTAAGTGATTTACTTTCCCAAACTGTAATCTTATCAAATCCAAAGTCAACATCTTTAATGCGTAAACTAAGTACCTCATTCATCCTCAATCCACATCCATACATCAGTGTAGTGACTAGTTTATAAATACCGCTAAGATTTTGTAGTACTTTATGGACTTCTTCTTTTGTGAGAACAACAGGTATATGTTTTCTCTCTTTAGCTCTAAGTGCCTGTATATTCCACTCAGCTACATTCACACCCAATACCTCTTTATATAAAAAGAGTATGGCATTAAATGCTTGATTTTGTGTTGATGGACTTACCTTTTTTTGTGTAGCCAGATATGTTAAAAATCTTTCTATTTCAACTTTGCCATCTCTATAGGATGTTTTTTATT
>JANTGW010000194.1 GCA_024762705.1 Sulfurimonas sp. | reverse complement strand
GAGGAGAATCGAACTCCTGTAACATGGATGAAAACCATGGATCCTAACCGCTAGACGACGGGGCCAAAAAATGTAATAAAATGGTGTCCCGTGATGGATTCGAACCATCGGCCACATCATTAAAAGTGACGTGCTCTACCAGCTGAGCTAACGAGACATATTCTCTTGTTATTAAGAGGTCGAAATTATAGGCAAATAGAGAGTATATGTCAAGAAAACGGAGGGTAAATTTACAAATTTTTTATTAAAGAATAAATTTATTTATAATTCAATGCTTTTTCACTACAATCTTTTAACAAAGAGGAATATAATGAAAAAATATATCAATATTGCAATGACTGTTTTTGTTTTTTTACTAAGCGGATGTGCTCAAAAAATCGGGGTGAGGGCATTGGAACCTGCCCAGGTTGACAGAATGTCACAAGCAAAGGTTATCGCGGTGACAGATTTCTCGTATGACAGGGTTGGGCTTTCAAGAAAGATAGAAGCGAAACTCTCAAATTATGAAATAGACAATAAAAAGTATTTTACGGTTGTAAGCAGAAATGATATAAGCAAGGTTATAGCAGAACAGAAGCTGCAAAACAGTGGTCTTGTAAATGATGACAACATTGTAAGAGTTGGAGAATTAATAGGAGCACAGGCAATAATTTCGGGCAATGTCAGCCCGGTTAGCAAGCAAGACAGCTACTTTTATGAGCCACGTGTTCGGTGTGCAAACAAAGAGTGTACAGAAGTAAAAACATATCGCGTGAGATGTATGAAACGTCTTATAGGACTTTCAGCAGAGATAAGAATAGTGGATGTAGCAAAAGGTGACATTATTTTTGCAGATACCTTTAGCAGATCGACATCTTTCAAACATTGTGCTGATGATTCTCGTGCCATTCCTTCAAAAACAATGGTTGCGCAAAGATTGGCAGATGATATAGCCGATGAGTTCACCTATAAACTCACGCCACATTACAGACGTTTTAGTGTGAAGCTATTGGAAGATCCTGATTTGGATTATACAGATGAGCAGGAAAAACTTTTAGAGGTTTCTTTAAAATATATAGAACAAGGCCGTTATGATAAAGCTGAACAGTTTTTAAAAGAGTTGATAGACTCTACAAATATGAAAAGCTATGTGGCATTTTATAACCTGGGCGTCATCAAAGAAGCACAGGGAAAATACCAAGAAGCAAAAGAGTACTATGAATATGCAGATAACTTAATGGTCGAGCCGGTTGAAGAGATAAATGAAGCCATGATCCGTATAAATTCACTCATAGCAAAAAAGCAAAAAACACTTGAGCAATTGCAAAGATGAATAAGCTCAGTATATTATTTCTCATACTTGGACTACTGCTAAGCGGCTGTGGCGCTTCAAAACCAAGGGTCGTCGTAAAGAAAAAAGAGTTGCCTGCCTGGTATGTCAATCCTCCCAAGTCAAATGCTTATGAGCTTTTTGCTTTGGGTGAAGGGCAAAATCAGCAAGAGGCCATCACGAATGCCTTGAGCTCTGTCATCGCAACTTTGAGTGTTTCCATATCATCAAGTTTTCATGCAAAGACAGTTGTCAAAGAGGGAAGTGTCAACAGTTCTGAAGCAACATATATAAACGATGCAAAAAGCGACGTAAAAACAATAAGAATCAGTGAGTATGAAGTTTTACATGTAAAGAAACTCGGGTTTAAAAGGTACGCTGCAGTTGTGAAGGTAAATAGGCAAAAACTTTTTGAAGGTCTTAAAAGTGAAATGGACCAAAAACTTGAAATGTACCAAAATGATAGTAAAAATATACAAGGCTTAGACGCGCTCAAGCAGTTGGCTTATTATGAAAATATGAAAAATTCTTTTGCATATATGCAAAACGCACTGATTGTTATGAAAGTGCTCAATAAAAACTTCGATGATAAAAAATACATTGAGTTTATGAATGAAATGTCTCAAAAACATCAGTATCTTTTAGAGCATATAAGTTTTTGGGTGATCTCCAATGTCAAAGGTTTGGACAAACCTGTTGTAAGTGCTTTGACGAAGAAAAAGTTCGGCATTAGAAATGTTACATCAAGTATGCATTATGATGTACATGTAAATGCAAAAATTCAAAAAGCAAATGCTTACGGGTTTACCTTAGCACGTAGCGAAATTACATTCACAACTAAAAACTACAAAGGACAGGTCGTAGCGTCAAATGTATTACATGTAACGGGACAATCCTCTCAGGGCTATGCTGTAGCCAAGCAGAACCTTGTAAAAAGGCTTAACGATTTAATAGAAAAAGAGGGTATTTCAAAAGTACTGAATTTGGACATTTAAGAATCATTTACTTCTTAAGAATATACTTACATAAATAATAAAAAGAAATATTAATATGAGGTATAAAGAATGATTAATAAAATACAGAATGTAAAAAATGAAGTTGCTAAAGTTGTTGTCGGCCAGGAAAAAATGATAGATTCTCTGCTCATTGCACTTTTGTGTGAAGGGCACATACTTATAGAAGGTGTTCCGGGGCTTGCAAAAACTACGACCGTTAATGCTCTTTCAAAAGCTCTAGGATTAGATTTTAAGCGTGCACAGTTCACACCGGATTTGCTTCCATCAGACATTTTGGG
>JANTGW010000193.1 GCA_024762705.1 Sulfurimonas sp. | reverse complement strand
TGCTACAGCACTTAAAGGTTATAAAGCTGGAACTTACGGTGGACCAATGAAAGGTATCATGAAAGGGCAAGTTGCTCGTTATTCAGATGCTGATTTAGAAGCTTTCTCTCAAACTATCGGTAAATAATATATTATTAATTACATGTAAGCTACCTGATGGTAGCTTGCACTTTTCATACTCTTAACTATTCAGGTTTATACTCTTTTTTCTTCGCAGCATCTTTTCTTTTTTGCTCTTTTTTTACAGCATCATTTAATTCATTCTCGTCATCATACAAAGCAGCATTTAAAAATTTTTCTTTATCATCAAACTGTCCCTTTTTTATTGCCCACATCATCCCGACAAGTGCGATAGCACCCAAAAAGATTGAGACACTCATCATCATACCTATTACCCAGCTATCCATTATTTTAGTCCTTATATCCTAATTTTATACGCAATGAATTTCCTACTACCAATAATGAAGAAATACTCATTGATATTGCAGCAATAAGCGGTATAATAAATCCGGCCATTGCAAGAGGAATTGTAATAGCATTATATACTAACGAAAGCCATAAATTCTCTTTAATCATCGTAAATGTTCTTTTTGAAATTTTAAAACTGTCATATAACGAGCTGAAAGTATCGTTTAGCAGCACTACATCACTTACTTCTATGGCAATGTCACTTCCGTTGCCCATGGCAATAGCAATATCACTGCTTGCTAATGCTAAAATATCATTGACACCATCACCTGCCATTACGACGACTTTACCATCTTCATGTAGTTTATCTATGTACTCTGCTTTTTGTTCAGGTGTGAGTTCAGATTCAAATATATCAATACCAACCAAAGAAGCAACTTTTTGAGCACTCTGTTTATGATCACCTGTGAGCATTATAACCTTTATACCCATTCTTTTTATTTCTTTTATTGCATCTTTGGCATCTTCACGTGGTAAATCAAAAAGTTCAAATCTAGCAAGTAGTTTTGCATCATATGCAAAATAAAATTCGCTGTTTTTGCTACTGCTGCAAGCATCAATGCCTATGGTTTTCATTAATTTTGCATTCCCGCCTGCAAGTATTTTCCCTTTATACATTGCTGTAATACCTTGAGAAGCAACATTTTTAAGACTCTGTAACTCCAAACATTCTAACTTTTCATCATAAATATAATCTGCAACTGCTTTTGCAATAGGATGTTTAGAATTTAAAAGCAAAGAATACAAGAGAGAATTATCAAACTCTTCTATTGTTTCTTCATATACAACTTCAGGACGCCCCTGTGTAATGGTTCCTGTTTTATCTAAAGCTAAGACATTTACTTTAGCCATAGTTTCAAGTTGTGCGGCTTCTTTAAAAAGTATACCTTTTTTTGAGGCTATAGAGAGGCCTACTAAAGTTGCGACAGGTGTTGCCAAAGCCAAAGCACAAGGGCAGGCAATAACTATAACTGATATTGCGATCATAAAAGACTGTTCGAAATTAAATGTGTAGAAATACCATCCAACAAAGGTAAACGCAGCTAAAAGTAAAATTATAGAAGAAAAATACTCACTGAGTTTATTTGCAAGCTGTTGAATACGTGGCTTATTGTTCATTGCATTTTCAAGCAGTGAAACAATGTTACTCATCGTAGAATGTACATAATCTTTTGTGACTTTGTACTTTATATCAGCATCTATACTCACAGTTCCGCTTATTATAGTATCTCCTACACTTTTATAAATGGGTTCGCTTTCACCAGTAAGAGACGATTCATCAAATGTTCCATCTCCCTCAGTCACCTCACCATCCAGAGCAACTCTATCCCCTGAACTTATTAACAAAATATTCCCAACTTCTACATCATTCACATTTTTGGTAACTATTTTATTCTTTTCAACAACTTTTACATCGCTGGGTAAATTTTTACTCATAATATCTAATGTATCGGCAATACTTTTTTTACTCAAGGCTTCTAAGAATTTTCCAACCAAAACAAATGTTACAATCATAGTGACTGAATCAAAATAAGCTTCTCCACTTCTTGTTAGCGTGATATAAATTGAATATATATATGTTAAAAGAGCACCCGTGGCAACCAGAGTATCCATATTGACAGTTTTTGTTTTAAAGCCGTAATACATGCCTTTAAAAAATGGCCAGCCACTGTAAAAAAGAACAGGAGTGGAAAGAACCCATTCTCCTACATTTAATATATGCTTTACATTCTCAGTAATACCTGAAAAATAGCCTGCATACTGTGCCACCATAATAGTCATCATATTCATAGTAGCAAAAATTGCAACAGCCATACGAAGATAATAATCTTTTCGTTCTTGATTCGCTTTTGCTTCTTGTAAAGAAGCATCATAAGGATAAGCATTATAACCGATAGCACGGATCATATCAATTATCTGTGATAGCTTAACAACATCATCATCCCACACTATTTTAGCTTTATTATTTGTATAGTTGATATTGGTAGCTACCACACCATCCATATTAATTAAAGCTTTTTCGTTAAGCCATACACATGCTGCACAATGAATTCCTTCAATTATTAAAGAAACTTCATTGAAACCATCTTCAGTTGTTTTGACAAATTTATCATAAAATGCAGGAGCATCAAAGTTCTTAGAATCTTCATACTGCTGTGTTGGAGGTG
>JANTGW010000192.1 GCA_024762705.1 Sulfurimonas sp. | reverse complement strand
GCATAGATTATCTCTTCTTTATCACGAGAAGCTTCCGATATGATTTTACCTGTGTAGTCTGTCATAAAAGAAGAGCCGTAAAATGTCAGCTCACAACTCTCTCCACGTTCTACACCCGTACGGTTTGCTGCAACAACTGGCACGGTATTTGTCGCGGCATGTCCCATCTGTACACGCTGCCAATGCTCTTTTGAATCAACTCCGATTTCCGGTTCACTCCCGATAGCCGTAGGGTAAAAAATAATTTCTGCTCCCATCAGTGTCAATATGCGCGCTGATTCACAAAACCACTGGTCCCAGCAGATGCCTGCGCCTATTTTTCCGTACTCTGTATTATAGACCTTAAAACCTGTATTGCCCGGCTGAAAATAAAACTTCTCTTCATATCCAGGACCATTTGGAATGTGTGTTTTACGGTAATTATCCATAATCGTACCGTCCACGTCAACAACCACAAGAGAATTAAAATAGCCCTCTTTTGCTTTTTCAAAATAACTAACTAAGAGCACTACATGTAATTCTTTTGCCAAAGCGGAAAAGTGTGCTATCAGTTTGTTATTTTTAAGAGATTGCGCCCACTCAAAATATTTTTCATCCATGTCTTTACAAAAGTAAAGCCCTTCAAAAAGCTCGGGTAAAAGTATGATGTTCGCACCATTACGAGCAGCCTCTCGGACTGCTTGCTCAGCCTTTGCAACATTTGCGCTTTTGTCTTCGCTCATGCTCATCTGCACTGCCGCCACTTTTACCTTTGCACGCATGTTTTACCCTCTGCCTGTCACTTCTAAAAGGTGGTATCCAAATTGTGTTTGAATCGGTCCGTACACTACCCCTACATCACCGCTAAATACTGCTTTGTCAAACTCAGGCACCATTTGACCCGGACCGAACTGTCCTAGATCTCCACCGTTTCTTGAAGATGGACACGTTGAGTTTGCCTGTGCCACTTCACCAAAATCCGCTCCGTTTTCTATCTCTTTTTTAAGTTCATTACATTTTTCTTCGCTGTCTACGAGTATATGTCTTGCTGTTGCCCATGCCATATTTATTCCTTAATTTTGTTTTACAAAATGAAGGAAACCTATTATCTATTTAGTACGCCAATGGGAATATACCCTCAAGGGGCACCTTGATCCCATTAACTACGTTAACACTAGGTTTCCTTCGGCAGGAAGCCCATCGCACTTGTGCGATTTTGCTCCTCCCTTTGTTTATAAAATTTTACTCTATTTTTACTTATAGTTAAATCGCACAACTTTACTATTAACTACTTTTGCCTATAATACTAAAAAACACGGAGAAGATATACATGAAAAATATTATCATAGGCATTTTGGCAATTTTTTTACTTTTAGGCTGTAACTCAAAAAGCGACGAAAACAAAAATATTGAACCCAAACTTGTTGTTGGAAAAAGTTTGGCAGATTTAAACCTTAAAGATCAGTTTGAAAAGCCACACACACTTAATGCGGACACGTATAAGGTTATTTTTGCTTTTGACAAAGAATCAGCTCATACATGTAATGATTTTTTTAACACACACAAACCTACATATTTGCAAGAGCACCATGTTCAATTTGTTGCAGATGTAAGTGCCGCGCCTTCTCTTATTAGAAGTCTCTTTATACTTCCTGGACTCAAAGACTTTAAGCACACTGTTTTACTTTTGGATGACAAAAATATTGCAGCACCTTATAGAGCGGGAATAGATACGACAAAAATTGTTGTAGTAAATGTTTTAAACAAAAAAATCACAGATATTAAAACTATCAGCACAAAAGAAGAATTGCAAAAAGCTGTTGAGGATGACTCAGCTATGTCATACATCGCTCCAGTTATCAACAAAGTAATGGACAGTGTTACAAAATAGCGGTAATAGACTCAAAAATATAATCAGGCTTGACTCCCAAAGACAAATCTGTTTTTGAGAACTTGCCTGTTTTAACAAGAGCCGCTTGTATGCCGGCTTCTTGTGCCCCTTTTATATCACTCTGTATATCATCACCTATCATGACACACTCCTCAGGTGTTACATGTAAGCTTGTACAGGCTAAATGATAGAACTCTTTACTCGGTTTGCCTATAAGGAGGGCCTCTTGTCCACTTCCATACTCTAAAGCACTCACAAAACAACCTGCATCCATGCTCAGTTCATTATCTGCATCTTTAAAGTATCTGTTTTTTGCTATAGCAAGAAGCCGGGCTCCGTTCATAAGTTTTCTAAAAGCATTATTGAGATTCTTGTAATTGAAATTATCTTGGGCATCGCCGACTACGACATATTTTTTATCGTAATATTTCAATCCATCAAAAAAGTGAAGAGCATCATCTGTGAGTAAGAACTCAGCAGAGCTTTTTTCTTTTTCCAAGAACATTTTCGTCACATCAAGAGCCGTAATGACCTCCTCACTCTTTATGTCAAACCCCATACTTTGTAATTTTTCGACGACTTGAAGGGAAGTTTTTTGGGTCGTATTTGTCAAAAAACGTATCGGATAGTATTGTTTTATTTTTTTAAGTGCCTCTACTGCACCGTCAATGGGTTTGTCACCTACATACAACACACCGCCAATATCACATAATACCGCTTTAATAGATTCATCAAACATAACGACTCCTTTAAAAAATCGAAAGCCCTGTTTTC
>JANTGW010000191.1 GCA_024762705.1 Sulfurimonas sp. | reverse complement strand
AAAGAAAAAATGAGTAAAAGAAAATCGCCTTTTGATGGTGAAGTTGTTTCAATGGCACCGATATGTGATGAAAAAGATGCAAAAAAGGCTTTGCAAATCGCACGAGATGCAGCTGTATTTGCAAAAAAAAGCACTTTGGCACAAAGATGTGCATGGCTTTTGGATGTGGCTCAAAAACTTAAAGAGCATAAAGAAGACCTGGCAAAGACTATTACAGATGAGGTTGGCAAGCCCATAACCTTTTCACGTATAGAAGTTGAGCGTTGTATAGAGACCATAACACTAAGTGCTGAGACAATGCGGACAATGCACGGAGAGACTATAAATACTGACGCTATGCCAAGCGGGAAAAAGGCACTCAGCTTTTTTCGCCGTGAACCCGCAGGTGTAGTCGTGGCCATAACTCCTTTTAATTTTCCATTGAATCTTGTAGCGCATAAACTCGGACCCGCACTTGTTGCAGGTAATGCCGTAGTACTCAAACCTACGCCAGAAGCTCCTCTGACTGCTTATAAATTTGCAAAACTTTTCATCGAGAGCGATTACGCCGTACCTGACGCTTTGAGCGTTGTTTATGGCGATGCAGAAGTAGGAAGCGCCTTGATTACAAGTGACATTCCTCGTGTGATCAGTTTTACGGGAAGCGTGCCTGTTGGAAATATTATCACCAAAAATGCAGGCATAAAAAAAGTAGGACTTGAACTTGGCGGAAATGCGGCAACTTTTATAGAAAAGTCGGCAGATTTAGCGTATGCAGCTACAAAATGTGCTTTGGGGGCTTTTGTGAACTCAGGTCAGGTTTGTATTTCTTTACAAAGAATTTATGTGCAAGAAGATATATATGATGAGTTTGCAGAACTTATGTCGGCGGCTACGAAAAAACTAAAAGTTGGTAATCCTTATGATGATGAAACATTTATGGGTCCGCTTATAGATAATGAGGCCTGTGAACGTGCAATGGGATGGGTCGATTCTGCTATAAAAGAGGGTGCAATTCCACTTCTAGTGCCTCGTGTGGAAGGAAGAACTTTTTACCCTTGTGTGATGGCAAATGTAAGAGATGATATGGCTATAGTCTGTGAAGAGGTTTTTGCGCCTATTGTTTCTCTTGTTAAAGTGAGCGATTTTGATGATGCGGTTGAGAGAATGAATGATTCTCCGTACGGTTTGCAATTTTCTGTATTTACAAATGACTTAGGTATTACCAATCGTGCTATAGATGAGCTTGATGCCGGTGGAATTGTCATTAACGATATGCCAACACTTCGTTTTGATATACAGCCTTATGGCGGTGTGAAGTTAAGCGGAGTGGGGCGTGAAGGTCCGCGCTTTGCGATAGAAGAAATGACGGAGATTAAGTCTATTGTCATCTGTTAAAAAAAAGGCAATAGTTTCTGCCTGTATACTCGGTGAATACTGTAGGTATGACGGCAAGACAAAAGAGATTGATGCTGTGAAAGAGGCACTCAAAGAGTATGAGATAATTCCTTTTTGTCCTGAAGCTCCGCTTTTTGGAACGCCTAGAGAGCGTATAAATGTATTACATGTAAATGGTGAAAACAGAATCGTTACAGATATGACAAATAAGGATGTAACAGCTCTTTTGAGTGAAGAGATAGCCGCCTTTATAAAAAAAAATCCCGAAGTCGATAAAATAATACTGAAGTCAAAATCCCCAAGTTGTGGTTATAAAACGACACCTATTTTAGATGAACAGAAAAAGCAAATAGCTATGGGAAGTGGTATTGCTGCAGAGATGTTCGAAAATGCATATTCTAACATCTCTTTGGAAAGTGAGCTTGATTATTTAGAAACTAAGCCTGTCATATAATCTTCAATTTCTCCAGGCGTAGAAGATATAGTCATAAATTCACCCATGCTGAGTTTTGGAAAAGCTATGGCAAGATAATATTTCGGATGTAATATCTTGGCTGTGTTTTCTTCAACAAGTATCATATATGGTAAAAAAGCAGCATGTTTTTCACCTTTTATTTTAGGTAGATAATCAGCTTCACCCTTTTCAGTCGGCATGGCAACACCAATAAGTGTTGAGTCTTTAAGCTTTAAGGTAAATACCAGGTTTTTACCGGCATTAGTTTTGATTTTTTCGACTAAATTATCACCTTCACCGATTTCAATCATATCTTCATAGTAAGGCATTCCCATCATAAAGTGATAACCTGCAATGTCATCATCTTCCAATGTATCAGCTGAACCTGTCATCTCTCCAAACGCAGCGGCAAGTTTTTTATTGATTTTTTGAGCAGATTCTTCTTTGAAGTCATCTTGTAAGAAAGCTCGCATGAAGTATTCAGGATTTGTGAAAACAAGTTTGTTGTCTTTTTTGTCAACGAGAACTTTTTGTACTCCCGCAAAGCCACGCTCTTCCTTTGAAGCTGCATTTTTCATAGTAGGGCATGTAAAAGCAACTACGTGATAGTTTGGATTCTCCATCGCATCATATTCACCCACCACATCAAAACCGTTATTTGAAAGGGCGCTTTTTACTTCTGCACTGCTTTTAAGTGGCGCATACTCATATGTACTCACATTTTTTGCAAACAGGCTTGACGCCAAAAGTGTCGTTAATACACTGCTGATTAATATTTTTTTCATTCTATCCCTTGATTTTTAGATAGAATCATTATAATTAATTATATTTTTAATG
>JANTGW010000190.1 GCA_024762705.1 Sulfurimonas sp. | reverse complement strand
GGAGCAATGGGTATGATCGGTACGCTGGTCGGTCTGGTCGCGATGCTTTTAAATATGGCTGATCCTTCTGCTATTGGTCCTTCTATGGCGGTTGCACTCCTTACTACGATGTATGGAGCGATGATAGGTAATATCTTCGGTACACCTATCTATAATATCTTAACAATTAGAAATGATGAAGAGACTATGCTCAAAGAGATGATACTTGAGGGCATTATGTCCATTCAATCCGGTGACGCACCAAGAGTTCTTGAAGCAAAACTGCTTGCATATTTGGCACCAGCTGATCGTGTCAGTCAGTTTGAATAACAGGTACATGTAATGGGTAAACAAAAATGTCCTGAATGTGAAGAGTGTTTACCGGCTTGGCTGGCGGCATTTGGAGACTTGATGTCTCTTCTTTTATGTTTCTTCGTTTTACTGCTTTCAATGTCAAGTATGGATGCCAAAAAAATCTCTGAAGCAATAGGTTCGCTCTCAGGAGCTATGAGTGTTCTTGAAGGTGGAACACAGACAGAGATCTCGAAAAAAAGAATGCTTGAAGCAACTCCTATTGATATACAAGATGAAACAAGTGAGGTTGTAAACAGGGTACAACAGGCTGCCGGTGAGGCAAATGAGATGATGGAAAAAACACAGTCTCCTGCCATTACAGTAAAAGAAGCACAGGATGGTTTTGTTATAAAACTGCCGGCTACCCTTTTATTTAAACCTGGAAGTGCAACTATAGAAAATCAGGATGCCTTATTGTTTTTAAAGCGGATTACATTGATTATTCAAGAACTTCCAAACGATATGATGGTCGATGTTCAAGGGCATACTGACGATAGAGGACCAGGACCTAACAGTCCTTATAAAGACAATTGGGAACTCTCTACTGCAAGAGCATTGGCGGTATTGCACGAATTAATCTTAGATGGAGTGGATCCAGCCAGATTAAGCGCTACAGGTTTTGCCCAGTATCAGCCAATAGCTACAAATGCGACGGCAACCGGAAGAGAGAAAAACAGACGGGTAGAACTGCATTTTTACGGTAAGAAAAGTGATGAAGCACAAAATGTGAACAACTCTATTTTAGACAAAACAGCTGAGAAAAAATGATAAAAGTTTTGTTTTTAGTTTTGGCACTGAGCGCGCTTAGCTTTGGTGCGCAAGCTCCTGTAGTTCCCACAATGAATTTGAATCTTTCTGCACCGGATACTCCACAGCAACTCGTTTCATCACTTAATGTATTAGTTGTACTCACATTACTCTTTTTGGCACCGTCGATAGTGCTTGTTATGACCACTTTTACCCGTTTTGTGATTGTGTTTGGATTTTTACGTCAGGCACTTGGAACGCAACAGGTTCCGCCTACACAACTACTTGTCATGCTTGCTATGATCTTGACATTCTTTGTGATGGAACCAATTGGAACTAAGGCGTACGAACAGGGTATAAAGCCATATGTTGCCAAGGAAATAGGCTATGAAGAGGCTTTTACAAAAACAACCTTGCCTTTTAAAAACTTTATGATTAGAAACACCAGAGAAAAAGATTTGGCGCTGTTTTTGCGAATCAGAAAAATGGAAAATCCAAAAAGTGTTGCTGATGTTCCTTTATCTATTGTCATCCCAGCATTTATTATCAGTGAGATGAAAACTGCATTTGAGATAGGTTTTTTACTCTTTTTACCATTTTTGGTCATAGATATGGTTGTAGCATCTATATTGATGTCTATGGGTATGATGATGCTGCCTCCTGTAATGATTTCTTTGCCATTTAAAATACTTGTTTTTGTATTGATTGACGGCTGGAACCTACTAATAGGTAATTTAATTTCCTCTATAAAATAACTATTTCTTGTAAGGATATAAAAATTGGACTGTAAATACTTTGGCGAATGTGGTGCCTGCAGAGTTTATGAACATGGATATGAAGCACAGCTTGAGCAAAAAGTACATATAAACATAGAACGCTTTTCTCCTTACTTCAATGGAAATCTTTCTGTTTACAAATCACCAGATGAACATTACCGCGCAAGAAGTGAGTTTAAAATATGGCATCATGATGATGAAATTTCTTATGCGATGAATCACATTGACAAAAAGGGTGTAGTATTCATAAATGAGTGTCCTCAGGTTAATGAATATATTGCCAGGCTTATGCCAAAACTAATTGCTGCAATACAAAAAGAATCTATAGGATTTAAGCTTTTTGGTGCAGACTTTTTAAGTTCCAGCTCTGGAGAAATAGTTGTATCGCTTTTGTATCACAGAGCCTTGGATGAAGAGTGGCAGGAAAAGGCGAAGCAAATAGCCAAAGATTTGAACATATATATTATAGGCAGATCACGTAAGCAAAAGCTTGTAATTGGACAAGACTATATTACAGAGACTTTACATGTAAACAAGGATGTATATAAGTTTAAATATATAGAAAACAGCTTTACTCAACCAAACCCACGAGTCAATGAGCAGATGATTGCCTGGGCAAGTGAAAAATTTGCAGAGTGTCAAGGTGATTTGCTTGAACTGTATTGTGGAGCAGGAAACTTTACAATTCCCTTTGCCAAGCAATTTAATAAAGTACTGGCCACTGAAATATCAAAGTCTTCTATAAATGCGGCAAAGTCAAATATGCTTTTAAACGATGTGACCAATATTGAATTTGTGCGCATGAGTGTTGAA
>JANTGW010000189.1 GCA_024762705.1 Sulfurimonas sp. | reverse complement strand
ATATAAAATATCTCGTGGTGGTTCTGCACTTGTTATATTTAAAGCAGAAGATGAAAACCTTAAAGAACTTTATATAAAAGCAAATAAAAAGCATTTCAAAGCTGAACCTTTTTATAAAGAAGGTTATTACATAGCTTTACTTGCCTGGCCGATAAGAGATGCAAACTTCAAAGCAACTATTGTTGTAACTGATGCTGCTGGAAATATTGCAAAATCATATATTCCTTTATATTTGAAAAATAAAGACTATAGACTTTCAAAGATAACACTTTCTGACAAATTCTTAAATGGAAAAATTGCCGAGTTGGCTGAAGAATTTGATGAAACACAAGATGTTACAGAGCCACTTGAAAGATTTAAAATAATTAATGAGGATGTAAGGGCGAAAAATGAAGAACTAATTCATACACTGACTTCGGATGTACCCCAGGAGATGATTAGCAGTTTTAAAATGAAAAAAATGTATCCTTTAAAAAATGGACAGGTTGTTGCATACTTTGGAGACCATAGAAAGTATTATTATAAAGGAAAGTTTATCAGTGAAGCGTATCACTTGGGTCTTGATATGGCAAGTCATGCTATGGCATCTGTTAAAACACAAAACGGTGGGCATGTAGTATTCGCTGATTATAACGGTCTGTATGGAAATATGCCTATTCTTTCTCATGGTTTGGGGTTATACACGCTATATGGGCATTGCTCAAGCGTGGAAGTGGCGAAAGATGATGATGTAGAACCAAATACAACTATAGCTAAAACAGGCAAAACTGGTTATGCGATGGGTGACCATTTACATTTTGGTGTTTTGGTTCAGGGTGTCGAAGTACGTCCACAGGAGTGGATGGATAAACAGTGGATCAAACTCAATATTGATGATATAATTAAAAGTGCTAAAAAAATCATCGATGGCAAATAAAGGCTGACAAATGTATCAAACGACGATTAAAAAAAGTGTAGAACTGGTTGGAATAGGTTTACATAAGGGTTCTCCCGTAAGATTGAAATTAGAGCCGTTGGAGTCAAACAGCGGCATAGTATTTTATAGAAGTGATGTAGATGTTTCTATTCCTTTAATGCCAGAGAATGTTGTTGACACGAAAATGGCAACAGTTATAGGCAAAGATGAACACGTTATTTCTACAATTGAGCATTTGCTTTCAGCTGTATATGCATATGGTATAGACAATCTGCGTGTTATAGTCGATGCTGATGAGGTACCTGTTATGGATGGCAGCAGCGCAAGTTTTTGTATGCTTTTGGATGAAGCTGGTGTACAAGAGCTCGATATACCTAAAAAAGTTATGATGATTAAAAAAGAAGTAGAAATAAAAGAGGGTGAAAAGTATGTAAAACTTTCGCCGTCGCCGGACTTGAATTATGACTTTACTATTAAATTTCCTCATCCGGTTATTCAACAACAGAGTTATGTACTTAAGTTTACTAAAGAAAGCTATAAAAATGAGATTTCGCGTGCAAGAACATTCGGATTTTTACATGAAGTGCAATACTTACGTTCAAAAGGTTTGGCATTAGGCGGTTCACTTGAAAATGCCGTGGTACTTGATGAGAAAAAGATATTAAATCCTGAAGGTTTACGTTTTAGCGATGAGTTTGTAAGACATAAAATACTCGATGCTATTGGTGATATGAGTCTAATCGGTATGAACTTTATAGGAAATTATGAAGCATTGGCAGGAAGTCATGATTTGAATCACAAACTGACGCTTGAGCTTTTAAAAGACGCAGATAACTATGAAGTTGTCGAACTTGTGGGAGAAAAGACAAGAGAGCTAGAAAAAGCATATGCTTAAAGTAGATATTTTATGCATAACGCTGAATTCACCGATTAAAATTGGTATATATTCAGATAACAAGCTGATCGAGACGATACAAAGCAATGAAAAAAGTTCCGATGCGCTTCCTTTGATTTTTAAAAAATTATTGCAGACTTATGATGTACAGAATCTGTTTTATGCAAATGGACCAGGGAGCTTTATGGCTATAAAAGTTGCTTATATATTTTTAAAATCATTAAGTATTTTAAAAAAAATACCGCTTTTTGCGACAGATGCTTTTTATTTTAATGAAAATCAGCCTATCAAAGCGATTGGAAAGCTATATTTTGCTAAAATCAACCAAGAAATAAAAACTCAAAAAATAGAAACGGCACCGCAGGCAGATTTCACACTGCCGGATGTGTTGGATTATAATGAGTTTAGCACAAACACAACACCCTTGTATATGATAGGTGCTGTTGGATAGGAAAATAAGTGACAATAAGCGTACCGGCTACATCTGCAAACCTAGGCCCAGGTTTTGACACCTTAGGTTTAGCAGTGGATTTAAGAAACAAAGTTGAATTTCATCCTTCAAAATTTTTTAGTGTAAGTATAAAAGGTGAAGGTGAAAATAATCCGAGACTCAAAGGCAACAATCTTTTTATCAGTATTTTTAATGAACATTATACACGGCTGACAAAAAATAAACAAAACTTCAGATTTACATTTTATAATCAGATTCCAATGTCCCGTGGTCTTGGAAGCTCTTCTGCGGTTATAGTGTCTGCGATTGCTTCTGCTCATGAGGCAGCTGGCATAAGAGTTTCAAAACGTCGTATACTGAATCATGCTCTCGTTTATGAATCACATCCTGACAATATTACACCTGCTGTAATGGGCGGGTTTAATGT
>JANTGW010000188.1 GCA_024762705.1 Sulfurimonas sp. | reverse complement strand
GAGGACCATGAATCAACATATTGTCCTGGCTGTGGCAAAAGAGTAATAGACAGACAAGGACGAATCGGACAATATGTAACTAATGAACTTGATGAAAACGGCACGTGTCCATATTGCGGTTACTCACTCGAAGGCGTCTGGCATTAAAAAAATTATTTCAAAAGTTTTAGTGCTTCTTTAACAGTTGCATCTTCAGCTGTTATTGCATAAATGGCATTTGCCATTTTTACAGCTTCTTTGAGTGGACGTTGATGGATATTTCTCCCTGTTCCGTTTCCTCGACTGCCGCCTGTGTGTATCTGTTCATACAGCTCTGTTAAAAACTCTTTTTCATCTATTTTTGTACCGCCTTCACAAAGAACACCCGTTCTACCTGCCGCCATTGTCGCTTCACGTAGAAGTTTTGCATCGAATTTTCCTTTTTTATTATATGGTACTTTGAGTTTTACAAAGTCTGCACCCAAAGCTGCTCCTACACCAGCTGCACCTGCAATGAGATGTCCGTCGTGTTCATCTTTTATGAATTTGCCTTTTGGATATATCCAAAGCACGGCAAGTAGCCCGTTCTTATGTGCTTCATGCACAATGCTTGCAGCCTGGGTCAGCATCTCATGTTCATACGCTCCTCCAAGATAAACAGTATAACCGACCCCTTTGATATCAAGCCCGCTCTCCTTTGTAAAAGCTACAACATCACCTACGCTTAACCATGCTTTAGAGTATGGATCTTGTTGCTCATAAGGTACCAGATTGGTCTTTGAATTAAGCTTTACAAGATAAGGGACATTATTATAATCTCTGCCATATCTGCTGATAAGACCGAACTGTGTTGCAAAAACACCGATTTTGGCGCTTGATGCGATCTGAAACATATGCTCGGGAGAGTTGTCTTCCAAAGGAATCTCTTTACCGTAAAAGTCATTGTTAAGATGTTCGACCTTTTGGTCACCTGCAAAAAGCATTAAACGGTTCTTGCCGTTCGTCGCCTCTTTTAAATTTTTTTTATACTGCGAAACTCTATTCTTTGGTACATCTGCGGGTATATTATATTTCATTTTTATCTCCCTAGTTCTTTTTCAAGCCTGCCAATATTTTCTATCGTTTTTAAAACACTGTCAGGATTAAGACTCATTGATTCAATGCCAAGTCTTACAAGATACTCCGCCATTTCTGGATAATCCGACGGTGCCTGACCACAGATACCGCTATGACGATTATTGCGCTTACAGCCCTTGACCGCCAGACGTATCATCTCTTTGACACCTTCATCACGCTCATCATAATCAAATGCAACGATTTCACTGTCGCGGTCCACTCCAAGCGTCAACTGTGTAAGATCATTACTGCCGATACTAAAACCGTCAAAGAGTTTACTGAAGTTGTCAATTTGAATGACATTGTTAGGTATTTCACACATCACATAGATTTTTAGTCCGTTCTCTCCCTGTTTTAAGCCGTATTTTGCCATGGTATCAAGAACACGCTGCCCTTCATATACTCTTCGGCAAAAAGGGATCATCAATATAACATTATCAAAACCCATCTCATTTCTTACACGTTTCATAGCAGCACACTCCATAGCAAAACCATTTTCGTAGGCAGGATGTGAATAACGTGCTGCACCGCGAAAACCTATCATCGGATTATCTTCTTTGAGTTCAAATGTCTCACCGCCAAGCAGTGTCGCATATTCGTTTGACTTAAAATCACTCATACGTACGACACACGGTTTAGGGTAGACACAAGAGGCGATGGTCGCCACACCCTCTGAAAGTGTTTTGACAAAAAAGTCTTCCATAGAGTCATATGCTTGTGTCAACTCTTCTAATTTTGCACGGGTGGTCTCATCTACTTTTTCGGGATGTTTCAAAGCCATAGGGTGTGCTTTGATATATTCGTTAATGATAAATTCCATTCGTGCCAGACCTATTCCGTCAACAGGAAGTGAAGCAAGAGAGAAAGCAATGTCAGGATTACCAAGATTCATCATAATCTCTGTCTTTGTTTTTGGCAGATTGCTTAAATCTGTTTTTATGATTTCAAAATCTAAAAGCCCTTCATATACATGTCCCTCTTCTCCCTCCGCACAACTAACCGTTACTTCGTCTGCATCTTTGAGTACATCGGTAGCATTATCACAGCCGACAACGGCAGGTATGCCCAGTTCACGTGAAAGGATTGCCGCATGACAGGTACGTCCGCCTTTATTTGTAATGATGGCAGAGGCTATTTTCATTATAGGCTCCCAGTCAGGGTTCGTTGTATCGGCAACAAGTACCTCACCGGCTTTAAAAGTATTGAGCTCTTTTACACTTGCTATATAGTGTGCTTTTCCCTCTCCTATTTTAGTACCGATTGCCTGACCTGTTACAAGAATTTTCCCTTTTTCTTTTAAATGATAGGTCTCTAAAACATTTCCTTTTTTCTGACTCTGTACAGTTTCAGGACGTGCCTGAACCATATAAAGGTGCCCGTCTATTCCGTCTTTTGCCCATTCCATATCCATAGGTTTGTTAAACCCTGCTTTTTGCGAATAATGGTTTTCAACTTTAATGGCATAACCGGCAAGCACCATTACATCTTTATCTGTTATACAAAAATGAGACTGTTCTTCTGGTGTAGTAGGAATGTTCTTTGTATATTCAACGGCGATATTGTCAAGATTTATAGTATCGGTAAATATCATTTTCTTTT
>JANTGW010000187.1 GCA_024762705.1 Sulfurimonas sp. | reverse complement strand
TATGCTGATCTGGAACTCAACCGCACAAATGATTATTTTTATAAAGTTTTAAATGCTGCAAAATCCTCTAAAGATCTAAGCCGCATATCTATTAAAACGCTTGATAAAAAAGTTGAATCAATTCATAATGTTTTACAAAAACTGATAAACTATGAAGTCAATATGGCAAGCTATGAGAGAAAAAAGTTTTTATATTCATATGATTCTATTTTAATGAAAATAGGAACCTCTCTTGGCGTGATTATACTGGGTGTTCTTGTAATTCTTTTTTATGTATTTGAGAGTATTCAAAAAGATCAGACCAGACTTGAAATTGCAGCAAAAAAACTAACTATTGCAAACAAAAAACTTGAAAATGCCTCATATACTGACTCATTGACCAACCTTCATAATCGAAGATATTTTAATTTTATATATGATAGAGAAGTGAAACGTGCAAAGAGGAATCATTCTTATATAACATTTATGATGCTTGATATAGATTATTTCAAACAGTATAACGATACTTATGGACATGTAGAAGGTGATTTTGCACTTAAAAGCGTTGCAAAAGTGTTAAAAGATACTCTTAAGCGCCCGGGCGATTATGTGTTCAGGCTTGGCGGTGAAGAGTTCGGTGTACTTTTAAGCGATACAGACGAGACAAACAGCGCAAACCTTGCAAGAGAGATCTGTGACGCTGTTAGAGCCAGAGAGATCAAACACGAAGCCTCCAAAGTCAATCAGTATCTTACTATTTCAATAGGAGTTGTCTGCTGTGTAGCTGATGAAGCATTGGATGAAGAAGTATTGATTTCACGCGCTGATGAGATGTTATATGAAGCCAAAGAGAGTGGAAGAGACAGATATATCATTACCTCAAATGCCTCCAAGGCAAAAATAGCCTAGTGTCCGTGTTTAAAGCGAAATCCCTCAGAAATTAAAAGAGGACGAAGCTTCTCTTTGAGTTCTCCTTGAAATTCCATCCAGCCGTCTTTGACACTGCCTCCGCATCCCAGCTTTTTTTTAAGCATTTTAAGAAGTGATGTCAGCTCTTCTTTTGGTCTGTGAAATTCTCCGACAAGTGTTACGGTTTTTCCTCTGCGTTTCTCTTTTTGAAAGACTAAAAAATGTTTAGCGGGCTCTTGAATTTCAGTGGATATTTCTGATTTACGGGGACTTTGGACTTCTGCCCAACTATCAGCTATATCTGCTCCTATAAAAAGGTCAAGTTTTTTTCCTCTGCTCATTTTAGACAACTTCTTGAGCCAATATACTCATACTTTCTTTTTTATATTCTTTGTCTTTGAGTGTTTTTATGACATCATCGAGAGTGTATGTTTGATGATTGTAAATAACTACCAAGACTTCATCGTTTTTTTGTAAAAAAGTCGTTTCTCCATAAGGAGTATAGCGTGTTGCACCAATGCTTATGAGAAGGTTTTCAGGCTTATTACATGTAAGTATATAGCTTTTGACATCTTCAAGGGGTCCGAAATCTTTTTGAGTATTAATTTGGTTTTTTATCCAATCAGTGAGCTTGTCATAAAAATAGCTGTACCCTGTAAGTTCTACATTTTCACCATAAGCATGAAGTTCATCATCACGGCGTAAAAAACTGCATATACTGTATGTATCCATAACACCATTTTGTGAAAACTTATCAATGCTGATGAGTTCATCAGCAATCCCTTTAGAGTCTTCACCCCAGTTCTTTTTATCACTTATCTTTTGTGCTCCGCTGACACGGATAGAGCAGTCGTTATAAGCAGCAAAAGATTTGGGCGTGATTTTTACTACCTTGTCATCATCATAGTCAATATGACAAAGTAATCCAATCTCAGGTTCAGCTTGAATATTTACCTTTTCTTGCGGAAGTTTAATTGTTGTTGATGAAAGAGGGTAAGTGGAGAGTATCTTTTTTGGACGAGTAGCAGATGTTGTTTCACAAGGCAGATAAAAAGGAAAGATTCCTTTTGGAGCAGCCTCATCTTCTGTGATGATGTTTTTAAAATCTTCAAGTTCTCCGGCTTGGGCTAAATGCAGTGCAAAATTGCCTGCAATGCCTAAGCCTAAGTACTCTTTATACTGTTGCTGCATGACTTAAAGAGTTCCAGCTTCTTTAGCAGCAGCAAATTCTTCATAGCTTCCTTGGAAGTCTGTATATGTATGGTCATCATGAAGTTCTATAATACGTGTAGCAAAAGCATCAAGCAGTTCACGGTCATGAGAGACACAGATTACATTGCCGTCAAACTCATGAAGCGCTTCACCAAGTGCAACGATGGCTTCAAGGTCAAGGTGGTTGGTAGGCTCATCGAGTACTAAAAAGTTCCCGCCTTCAAGCATCATTTTTGAAAGCATCATACGGTGTTTTTCCCCACCTGAAATCGATTCGACTGATTTTTCCTGCTGTTCACCACTAAAGAGCATACGTCCCAAACAGTTTCTGATTTCTGCTATTTCACGTTTAGGGTCAAATGCACGTAACCAGTCATAAAGTGTACCGTCACCTTCAATGATATCGGCTGTATCTTGAGGAAAATACGAAGGCTCGATTGTTGCACCCCAGGTCACTGTCCCGCCACAGCTTGGTTTTAACTCTTCCATTATAATTTTAATGAGTGTTGTCTTACCTACACCGTTTCCACCTATGATGGCAATCTTCTCACCTGGATTGACTTTGAATGATACATCTTTTAAAACTAAATTATCAC
>JANTGW010000186.1 GCA_024762705.1 Sulfurimonas sp. | reverse complement strand
TATTTTTGAAAATTTTATCTGAAATATCTAAATTAAAGGACTTATGATGATTGCATTAATTATATCATTAGCAGCAGGTATTATATTGTTATTGGCTATAGTATATAAAGTAGATACATTTTCCACAAACTAAAATAAAATTTTAGTAACACTTTTATATGAAAATAATTGCAAAAAAAATATTTTATATAGCATTTATGCTCTTACTAATTTCTATCATTTCATTTTTAGCAATTCACGCAGCACCCAACAGCTTTTTTGGAGCGGGTGAACTCAACCCAAATATGACTAAAGAGGCCATAGAAAAGCTCAAAGCAGTATACGGACTGGATAAACCACTTATTGAGCAGTATTTTTTCTGGGTTAAAAATATACTTACACTTAATTTCGGCATATCATTTGTAAGCGGACAGGATGTAAGCAACGAGATTTTAAAACGGCTGCCTGTTACATTGTGGATGAATATTATCGCTTTGGTTGGCGTTTTTTCACTTTCTTTATGGCTGGGTATTAAAGCGGCAATGGCTTATGAGCAAAAGAGCGACTATGTCATCCGTCAAATCTCATTGGTCTCTTTTTCTATGCCCTCGTTTTATCTGGCACTGCTTTTTATTATCTTTTTCTCCATAAAGCTTGAATGGTTTCCCATAGCAGGATTGTATTCTATAGAGCCAAAAGAGGGGTTTGCAAATTATGTAGATATGGCCTGGCATGTGACATTGCCCATAACAGTTATGATATTTACTGGGCTGGGAAGTATGATAATTTATGTGCGTTCATTAACACTAGAGATACTCAAGAGTGATTATTACTTCTTTGCGCTTGCCCGTGGGTTGAAAGAAAAAGAATTGCTGCGGTATTACATATTGCCAAATTTGATGCCGCCTATTGTTACCCTTTTAGGGCTTTCTTTACCTGGTCTTATTGGCGGGAGTGTTATTTTGGAGTCTATTTTCGGTATAGAGGGAATGGGACAGCTTTTTTACATGTCAGCGTTATCGCGTGACTATCCTATAATCATGGGAATTTTAATGATAACAGCATTATTGACATTGCTTGGAAATATGCTGGCTGATTTGATACTTGTTAAGTTAAATCCGTATATGAACAGAGGGTAGAAGCAAGGTGTTAACCTTGCTTTTGAAGAGTAATTATCTCTTTACATGTAAAGAATTCTAGCTAAACAATGCCTCAAGTGCATCTACATTGTCTTTTTGCTCTTCGATTTCACCATCTTCATTTGTTGTAACAGCGTCATTTTCAAGAAGCTCTATCTGCATGCCTGTGAGCATTGAAGCCAGACGGATGTTGATACCGCTTTTTCCGATCGCTTTGCTTTTTTGATCTGATGGCAATGTGATGATGGCTTTTTCGTTTTCGCCTTCTTCATTTTTTACTATCTCTACATGTGAAATGATAGCAGGACTCATGGTACGAGAAACAAAAAGCTCGGGAATCGTAGTGTATTCAATACAGTCAATATTTTCACCTAAAAGTTCCTGGCTTACGGCATTGATACGTACACCTTTAACTCCTACAGTTGCTCCGACGGCATCCACCTGAGGATGTGTGCTTAAAAGTGCGATCTTGGCACGTTCACCTGGAATACGTGCGGATTTTTCTATTATTACAGAGCCCTCTGCGATCTCAGGTACTTCAAGTTCTAGAAGTGCCTCTAAAAACTTAGGAGAAGTACGTGAAAGTTCGATTTGCATGCCATTTTGCTTGTCCATATTTACGCGTCTTACAACAGCTTTTATATGGTCACCGACACCAAATATTTCGCCTTTAATACGGCTTTTCATCGGTAAAACTGCACGAATTTCATCAACTTCGATGTATGTGTTGTTTTGCGCATCGACACGTGTAACACGCCCGCTGACGAGTGTGCCTACTTTTGATTTGTATTTGTTGAATATTTCATCTTCTACAAGTCTTTGGACGTGATACTCAATCTCGCGATGAAGCTGGGATGCACCTGTTCTTCCATAGTCTTCGAGATCATGATCTATTTGGAGCTGGTCACCTAGCTCTACTTGATCGTCATACTCCTTTGCTTCAGTAAGGGAGATGTATGCAGGTGCAAGCTCTTCATCCTGCAGTCTTTCGTCATCATCTGCTACAACAGTAATTGTTTGTATAATTTTTAAGTTTTTTGTATCTTCGTCAACCTGCGCTTCAAAAGCAAAGTTTTGACCAATGACCCGTTTTGCAGTCTGGACAAAGGCAGTTTTAAGAGCCTCCATGACTTTATCGGGTAATAATCCTTTTTCATGTCCGATAGCTTCGGCTATATCCAATATTTTTTCCATAGTGTATTCCTTGTGTTTCTAAGAAATCTGACATTGATAATTGTGATGTGTGGGGATTTCTTAATTGAAGTAGAGTATTATACACAAATTCTACTAAAAATAGCTTTAACCCAGTTTTTAGTAGATATAAAGTATAATGCAAAACTTTTTAGAGTGATATAAACAGCCACAAAGTGGCATGGGCTTTCCGCCGAGGAAAACCAAGTGTTAACGTAGTCAAAGGAATTACTTCCTTTGGCGTATGAAATAGGGAATAAAAGGTTCCCTTGAATTTATTTATAAATTAAAGGAAAAAGAAAATGGATTTGAAATTTGCAAGAACTGATTTGACAGCAAAACCTAAAAAAGCGGACATCGCGAAATTAGATGCAGAAGTGGCAAAAAACGAC
>JANTGW010000185.1 GCA_024762705.1 Sulfurimonas sp. | reverse complement strand
CAGGTGGCACTGATGAATGCAATGATAGATTTTGATATAATACCAAACGAAAATATAAGGGAAATAATTTGTTAGAAAATATAGTACAAGACAGAGATTTTGCACAGTTAATGAAAAAAAATATACAAGAGCTGATTGCTTTATTCTTCCAAAAAGAGCAAAATTTTGGTATTTTATGCAAAATAGATGATGTGGGTTTTGAACCGGAACTACCAGAAAGTATCAACGCGGAATTTCGTACAGTCACACTTTTCTTTTTAGCAGGTTATACATTTGAAACTGCAAGAATTGAGGATGATATGCTGATTTTTGAAGCAGGTTTTGGTAGTGATAATTTTGGCAGTGTAGTGAGTGTACCGCTTTTGAGTATTCTACAAATTATTATAGATGAAACACCGGTTTTGATCAATATATCTGCATATAAAGAAGAGATAACTAAAAAAGAATCTGATATAGATGAAAACGGTGTTAAAAACTCTATGGAGTCTTTTTTATCAAATCCAGAAAACTCCAAATTTATAAAATAACGGCTGTCTACACTCTGTTTAAAGAGAGTAGATAGTTGACTACATTGTCGACGAAGGCATCATGTTTTCTGTCTTTTAAATAGGCTATATAGAAGCTTCTTGTGATTTTATGATTTTTAAGTCTTGCTTCATGTAGTCTGCCTTCTTCAAGCTCTGATTTGATTACATGTCGTGACATAATCGATACTAGAGGTCTTTCTGCATTTTTGTCTGCATGAAGTATAGATTCTTTTATGGAAGTCGGACTTGGTAATACTCCAATAACATTAAAGTTATTACACTGTACTCCCATCTCCTCAAACACTTCCGAAGTCAGTTTTCTTGTGTGTGACTCTTCATTACGGCATATCCAGTCAAATTCCAGCAGATCATCGGCACTTAAATGTTTTTTGATTGGCTGGTTGGAAAAAACAACAAGTTCATCTTCTACCCATTCTCTGTATATTACACCATCATGAAATATTGGTGATTCTATAAGGGCAACATCTATCTTTTTGTCTTCAAGCTGTTCTAAGATATTTGAAGAGAGATCTACATTCATAAAAACTTCATTGTTTATGCGTTTTTTAATTTCACCAAGATAATTTGGAAGAATATAGTTACCGATAGCAAAAGAGGAACCCATAACGAAAGTAAATTCTTTATTGATGATTTTCAATAAGTCTTTTTCACTGTTTTGTATAGCTTTTTCAAGCCTTTGAGCAATTCTGTAAAGATCTTCACCTTCTTTTGTAAGAACGATTCCGTTCTTTTTTCTGTCTACTATCTTTGTATCAAGATAATCTTCTATAAATTTGATTTGCTGTGTAACAGCAGGCTGAGAAATCCCAAGTTTAGCTGATGCTTTGGAGAAACTTTTCTCTTTTATGACCATCAAAAAAGTATGTAATTTGGCAAAATCTTTTAACATAATAATTCCTATAAGTATTAATAATGACAAAATTATAACTCATAATTATAATTATTGCAATAGTTTTGTAATAATTTATGACATTTTAGCTATAATAAATATAACCAACAAATACATCTAACAGTAGTGAACACATATGGAAAAGATATTTAATAAATTAAACGAGTCGCAATCAGCAGCAGTAAAACAAACAGAAGGGCCTGTTCTAATCCTAGCAGGTGCCGGAAGCGGGAAGACTACAACTATAGTTTCACGTTTGGCATATCTTATCGAAGCTGTAGGTATTCCAGCTTCAAACACGCTGACTCTGACATTTACAAATAAAGCGGCAAAAGAGATGAAAGAGCGCTCTTTGGCAATGATAGAAAATGTTGCATATCCTCCGTTGTTGTGTACTTTTCATAAGTTTGGTCTACTTTTTTTAAAGTTTAATATCCATCTTTTGGGTAGAGCCAACAATTTTGTTGTTATAGACACAGATGATAAAAAAAGAATCATTAAAAAGATAAATTCGGAACTGCCGACACCTTTGATAGCAAGTGAAATTTCAAGATATAAAAATTCTTTAATGACTCCAGATGATGCATACAAACAGACTGAACTTTTTAGCTATAAGCAGATAGCAGAAGTTTTCGCAGAGTATGAAAAATATCTGCAAGAAAACAACCTTGTAGATTTTGATGATTTAATAGCTTTGACATATAAACTTTTAGATGAGAATTCGGACTTGGCAGAGGCGACTTCACAAAAGTATCAGTATATTATGATCGATGAGTATCAAGATACGAATGAATTGCAGTTGAAATTATTGCAAAAACTTTGTACAACGCATAATAACTTGTGTGTTGTAGGGGATGATGACCAAAGTATATATGGCTGGCGCGGTGCGCACATACGTAATATTATGGAGTTTGATCAGGATTTTTCAGGGGTGAGCGTCTTTAAACTTGAAGAAAACTATCGTTCACGTGCACCTATTTTGGAAGTTGCGAATGCTCTTATAGAACACAACAGATCTCGTTTGGGTAAAAAGCTGATAGCAACACGCGGCAGCGGTGATGATGTAGCAACACTTAATTCCAATGATGAAAATGAAGAAGCCAGAAAAATAGCAACGAAAGTACAAAAACTGCTTGAGAGTGGCGTGCGCGCAAGAGAAATAGCCATTTTATACCGCGTGAATGTTCTTTCACGTTCGATTGAAGAGGGCTTGAACCGTTCGGGTATCAACTATAAACTCGTCGGCGGATTGCGCTTTTATGACCGTGCAGAAATTAAAGACTTGATATCTT
>JANTGW010000184.1 GCA_024762705.1 Sulfurimonas sp. | reverse complement strand
TTATGATGCACACATCGTAGATCAGCCAAGTTATGGATATAGAGAGAGCGGTCTGCATGAAACACATAGATTGGGATCAGACTATTCAGGGTGTACACACCGTATCTGTTTTGCAGAGCCGGAGAACGATGTTCCAAGCCTTAACAAAGTACGTAAATATACAGAGGCATGGTGTGAGGCAACATCAAAGTATATCGATCATGGCATCGGGTTTTAGAAAAGAGACATAGATTTAAACTCTCCGTAGCGTATGCTCGGAGATTTCAAATAAAAAAAGGAGATAGTATGAGTCATAAATCGGGAAAGTGGAAAAGTGATAGTGATGGCTGGGAAACGTTTTTTGTAACAGTTTTTTGGATTGGGGTCATTGTATATTTTATTACAAGATAATTCAAAAATCTAATATATTGATTCACAGAACAGCAATAATATGTGTATCGGAAATGAGGTTTTCGCCACTAAGGTGGTGAATCGTCTTATATGTGACAAATGGTCAAGATATAAAGGAGATAACATGACACAGATGAAACAATTCACAGAAGTAGTAAGTGGTGGTGAAGAAATTCCAGCAGGTGGTTGGAGAGAAGAAGTTTTGATAGAGTCCGATAATTATAGAACAAAAGATGGTGAGGCATACTTTGCATTTACATTTTTTTTAGAAGATGAATTTGTTGAGATTGACACAATATTTCTCCCAGATGGTGTAAATATTCAAGATGATGAATCATTATGTATACCATCAAAAAGAGCAGGATTAACAGCTGTTACAGAACAAAAGGCCAGAGACTTTTTTACAGCTAGATTGATTGCAGGGAGTTGGGCAGAAAAAGTATGGGCAAATAGATACCCAAACGATTAATATATTTGAATTAAAAGTGAAAATTACAATGAGGAGAAACAAAATGAAAGAGATGGTATTTGTAAAAGAAGCATATGATGAGATTTTTAGAACAGTTGGAACATACCCCGCAGAGTCAGGGGGTATATTACTGGGTAATAGAGATGATTTTATTGTTCAGAAGTTTGTTTTTGATAGTAAAGGTTCAACAGGACCGGTTTCTTATGATCCAGATGTGAACTTTTTAAATGAGGTTGTTAAAAAAGAGTGGGAAGAGAATGGTTTAGCACTTCTGGGCTTTGTACACTCTCATCCAAGAGGGGTTTCTAGACTTAGTGGAGATATGGGAAATGGAATTGGTGATATTGGTTATATTAAAACAATTTTCTCTGCAATCCCAGGCTTGGATCATTTTCTTGTACCAATTATACACCCTATTGCAGATGGTGGTGAATTCAAGATGTTTACATATATGGCTGAGAGAGGAAAAGAATCGCAATATAAAATGGTAGATAAAAGAATAATTTCTTCGTATTCGGATGATCTTCATAGTGAAAATATACTTTGGACAAATAAATTAGAAGATAGATTTGGAAAAAACCCTCTAAAACCTAAAAAGTTGAAGAAATACAACAAGCTAAATGATGTTAGCAATGAAAAATTCATTGAGACATCTCGTATCGAAGGTGCTATTGACTCTAAAACAATGAAAAACAGTCACGTTGTTTGCATTGGAGTTGGCGGAGCTTCAGGAATCTGTGAAGACCTTGTAAGAACAGGGGTTGGAAAGTTAACTGCAATCGATTTTGACAAGGTAGATGAGTCAAATCTAACAACGCAAGGGTTTTATAGAAGTGATATCGGGAGTTTAAAAGTTGCTGCTTTAGGAAAGAGAGTAAAGGACGTCAATCCAAATTGTACTTATCGTGCTCTGAATAAAGACTTTCTAAAAATGAGTGAGCAAGAGATATCAGAGGTTATAAAAGATGCTGATCTTATTTTGTGTATGACAGATGATTTTCATGCGCAGAAGAGAGGCAATTTAGTGTCATTGAAGTATAAGGTCCCTGCAGTTTTTGCAATTATGTATGAAAAAGCTAGAGGGGCAGAAATTACATTTAACATACCAGGTGTGACACCTGCATGCCATCGTTGTGCTACATCTTCACGTTATAACGCTTATGACAGTGGGTATGAGAATGATATTAAGTCTGCAGGGAGCACAGTGTTGCAAACCCACTATTTAAATGCTGTCATTGGAATGGTCTCATTGGCAATTTTACATAATGAAGTAAATCATGTTGAATTTGGAAATTGGTTTGGTCATAACTGGGAGAGAAACTTGATTCAGTTAAGACTTAACAATGATTATGCATCTTTATTTGGAGGCAAATCACTTTTTGAAAAAACACATACAAGTATTGAATCAAGATCTAGAACACATGCATTTGATTCTATGTGGCAGACGATTGAGCCTGAAGCGGCACCACAGTATAAGCCATGTCCTGATTGTGGGGGGAATGGTGATCTTAATGAGGTTCTTTTAAAAAGAGCCGTCTAGTTTGTGTTGGAGCCAAGATTTGGCTCTTGATATATATAATATAAAGGATTTAAAATGGCATATGTAATAAAGGTAATGGTTGTTGATCGTAAAACAGGTAGAGGACTATCTGGTGAGAAAGTAAAGACGTATGGTGGGGCTGAAACAAAAACAGATAGTAGTGGACATGCAACAGTAGTTGCAAATTCCTCAAGTGTAGAAGTTTATGTAAATGGTAGCAGAGCATATTCTGGAAGCAGTATCAGCGCTCCAAAACCCATCATCTATGAAAAAGGCTAGGCTTAGTATATAATATAAATATGAGGTTTATGGGTTGTCATTATTGGATAACCCATGAAAAGTTACCATAAACTATAACATTCAAAGGAA
>JANTGW010000183.1 GCA_024762705.1 Sulfurimonas sp. | reverse complement strand
TTATAGAGTTTGAACGTAAAAATCCGCTTGAACTTTTAGACAAGCCAACGCATCCAAAAGATGTGGAAGCGGGAACGGCGATTATAGCCTTTAGCAGAAAAGATGTTCTACGGCTCAAGCAGAACTTTTCAAAAGATTTTGAGGTGAGTGTGGTTTACGGAAACCTCTCTCCTGAGGTAAGACGTGAAGAGGCCAGACGTTTTCGTGAAGGAGAAACGCAGATTCTTGTTGCCACAGATGCTATAGCAATGGGGATGAATCTGCCTATAAAGACTGTCCTTTTTTCCAAAGCAGAAAAGTTTGACGGTGTCATACAAAGAAAACTGCTGCCTTCTGAAGTGCATCAGATAGCAGGACGAGCAGGACGGTATGGTCTGCATGAGAATGGCTATGTGGGTGCACTGCATAAAGATGCCTTAAATATTGTGAAGAAAAATTTTAACAAACCGGCAAAGGAAATAAGCATACCGTTTAAGGTCATGGCAAATCTTGAACATATAAAACTTGTCAGTACAATTTTGGAAGAGAACTCTTTAGAGGCGATATTGCGTTTTTTTATAAAAAATATGGTTTTTGACGGCCCTTTTTATGCCGCTTCATTGGATGACATGCTTGAAGCGTCTCGCATAGTGGACAGTTATGACCTTGACATCGCGACAAAATATCATCTCGTCTGTGCGCCTTTGACGCTGAAATCACCTTATATTATCAATGCTTATGAACGGTATATAAACAGTCTGGAAAAAAAAGAACCTGTCTACTATCATGCACCAAAACTTACAGGTAAGTATGCCCAGACATCAGAAGAGTTGCTTCGTGCAGAAGACATGGTCAAAGAGATCTCTCTTTATCTGTGGCTGAGTTACCGTTTTAATGATTATTTTGTAGATGAAAATAAAGCCAGAGCATACAGAGGTGTTTTAAACAAGTATATAGAAGAAACACTCAGACAAACGGCACTCTCACAAACCTGTAAGCTTTGCAGTGCACCTCTACCGGTGAACTCAAAATACAGTATATGCCAGTCATGTTTTAAAAAGAATTATGTGCATAAAAGAGGACATAGACGTCCTTCCCGGTAAGTCATAAAAAGATTAGACAGAATATGTCAGATATTCAATCTGCTCTAAGAGTTCTTCATCGCTTATGCCATTTTTGACTGCATAGGCTAAACTTGCATCCGCTCCTGCGCGCATTTGAAACTTTTCTTGCGCAAAGTCCGTCGAGGTATAGACTGCATGCGGCTTATAGCTTAATTGCTCGAGTATTTGAAGGATACTCGCATTCTCATCTTCGGATGTCGATTGCATTGAGGCAAATGTAATATTGTCATGTTTTACGCGCATTAAAACATCTTCTCTGAGCTTATCTGCGATTAATAAAGTGGCTGCCATCTCTACCGTGCCGGAGAGAACAATCTGAAATCGTTTAGAAGCTTCAAATAAAAAGCCTGCACAAAAAACAAGTATATTATCGCCTACAATGCCAAGTTTTTCAAAATTACTCATATCGGAGTTGATTAGACCAAGAGCTCTGTTTATAGTTTTTGTTTTACGCTCATTTGTTAAATCAAAATTATATCCGAGCACAAGAAGGGATGCTGAGGCAGCAGGATTTTTCAAGGATGTACTTTCAGCGAGTACAAGATAGTTTCCTCGAAGTTCATAAGATTTTCCAAACTCCATACCTTTTGTAAAAACTTTTTTGACATCAATATTTGCTCTAGTATCAATGCTTTGTGAGGGGTAGATTCCAAAGTGGTGAATACTACAGTTTTGAGGCTCGACACTGAGTCCTAGGTCCAAGATTTCAACACTGCTAAAAGGCGTTAGGTTATGGACAGCACGGGTGAATATAGCAGGTTTTAGCAATTCACTGACTGTCGGAACTGGATACATTAGAGAAAAAAGTTTTTCATTTGTAATGAACTCTGCATCAAGAATGGGCGTGATGTCTCGGGGCTCACATGCTTTAGAGACAGATACAGCAAGCAAGAAATCAGCTTTTCCCTCGGGCAGAGAGTCAGGCTCGTTCGTAAACATATTGAATGTTTGTAAAGGCATTCTAGTTTAAATCACCGTCTTTCCAGTATTTTGTCCCCTGGATAGTTGCCTGGAGGGCCAAACCGTTTTTGGTCAGTTTATAGATTCTCATACCCGGCGCTACTGTTATGGCTGCATTGACAGCTCCGCCATGTTCGCTTGCTTTTGCCGCTGCATCTGCCTGGGCATTTGCTTCCCAGCCGTTATTTACAAAGTTGTCAAAGACTTTTTTGTTTTCAAATAAAAAGACAATTCGAAAATCTTTCACACCCAGTCCAAAGCCTACCCCTGCCGAGGCCATATTCATGTAGATATTTTTTCCGGTTTTGTTATTATGTGCGAGTCCTGTACCACCTTCTGCGGAGAACAAGATGACATTAACCCCTGCGCTGCTGAATGTAGCATAGCCATAAGAACGTGCAAGTAGTTTTCTTGCCTCGGGTGCATGTTTGTAAAGAAGTGCAAGTGTCTCTTTGCTCTCTTTTATACGTGCCTGCTTCTTGTCATAATTTGATTCACCTGACCAAAATCCTGAAAAGACAAATATAAATAGCAGTAAAGTAGTGATAATTCTAATTTTTTTCATAATATAATCCTTTAATCAATATCTACACCTTCCCAAAATTCATCATAATCAAGGTTTGTAAGTGCATTTTCATCTGCGAGATTTTTTTCAAGCAGTTTTTTTTGCTGTTCTTCAAAATAAAGTTCAAGAGCCTCATTGATGAGTG
>JANTGW010000182.1 GCA_024762705.1 Sulfurimonas sp. | reverse complement strand
TGTGATATTAACATAATCAGAAGCAAAAAAGTTGCAATGATAGGATTTGGTTCTCAAGGACATGCACACGCTGAAAACTTAAGAGACAGCGGTGTTGATGTTGTTGTTGGTCTTCGTAAAGGCGGATCAAGCTGGGCAAAAGCTGAAGCGAAAGGTTTTGAAGTTTTAACGGTTGCAGAAGCAACTGCAAAAGCTGACGTTGTTATGATTCTTCTTCCTGATGAAGATCAGGCAAGAATCTATAAAGAAGAGATTGAGCCAAATCTAAAATCTGGTGATACTATCGCATTCGGTCATGGTTTCAACATTCACTATAACAGTATCATTCCTGCTGCAGACATCAATGTAACAATGATCGCTCCAAAAGCTCCTGGACATACTGTACGTTCTGAGTTTGTTCGTGGCGGTGGTATTCCTGACCTTATTGCTGTTGGTAATAACCCTTCAGGTAACACAAAAGAATTAGCACTTTCATATGCATCTGCAATCGGTGGTGGTCGTACTGCAATCATCGAGACAACTTTCAAAGATGAAACAGAAACTGACCTTTTTGGAGAGCAGGCTGTTCTTTGTGGTGGTGTTACATCTTTGGTTCAAGCAGGATTCGAGACTTTAACTGAAGCTGGTTATGCTCCTGAAATGGCATACTTCGAGTGTCTTCACGAACTAAAACTTATCGTTGACTTGATGTTCGAGGGTGGAATCGCTGACATGAGATACTCTATTTCAAATACAGCTGAATATGGTGACTATGTTTCTGGTAAACGTGTTATCAACAAAGAATCAAAAGAAGCGATGAAAGAGATTCTTAAAGAGATTCAAGACGGTAGATTTGCAAAAGACTTCATCCTAGAAGGTCAAGCAGGTTACCCTCGTATGAACGCTGAAAGAAACAATGCTCGTGCTTCATTGATTGAAAAAACTGGTGTTGAGCTTCGTAAAATGATGCCGTGGATATCAGCAAACAAAATCGTTAATACTGACGAAAACTAAAATAGCGACGCAACTTCTGCGTCGTTACGTTCTTCACGTACTTTTAGTACGCTTCATCTCTAGACTCCTTGAATTTTCATCACTCTTTTAGTTTTTTCAAACTTATTTTTTATTTTTTTGTTTTAATAAAAACCTTTTTTTTCTTTGTTATAATCTTTTTCCAATCAAATAAGAAAGAGATAATTTGGCAAAAAGAATATTTATAACAGCTACAAATACGGATATCGGCAAAACATATACGACAAAACGACTTTTAAGATCATTTGCACAACGAGGATTACGGGTTGGTGTGATGAAGCCTGTTGAGACCGGTGTAGTGGATGGATTTTATCCCGATGGGAGTGAACTTTTAAAGCTTGTTCAGGAATTGAATCCCGAGTTTGAGGGATTAAGTGTTGAAGACATCGTTCCTATTTCCTATGAACTGCCTGCTGCTCCGAGCGTGGCTTCAAATAATGCAAAACTAGACATGAACGCGTTACATGTAACGGTAGAGAAGCTTGAAAAACTTTGCGATGTATTGATCATTGAAGGGGCAGGCGGACTATATGTACCTGTAGATGAAGAGTATATGATCATTGATCTGATAAAAGAGTTTGACGCAAACGCTCTTTTGGTAACGCACTGTTCTTTGGGATGTATTAATGATACATTGCTGAGTAAAAAAGCACTGAAAGACAAAGATATTCCGCATGTTGTCGGTTTTAACTGTAGGCAAAATGATGAAAGTTTCTTACATGTAAGCAAGCCTTATTTTGATAAAAGCGGTTTTGAAGTACTAAAAGTTGAGGATGACATTGACACACTGAGTCAACTCTTGTATAATTTGTAAATTAAATACATTAGGATGAAAATGCAGCATTTAATACGAACTGATGATTTTACAAAAGAAGAGATAATTGAACTCTTGGCAGATGCCAAAAAGTTCAGCGACGGCCGTTTTGAAAGAACCTTACAAGATAAGATAATCATTACGCTTTTTTTTGAAAATTCTACACGTACAAAGAGTTCGTTTGAAATTGCAGCAAAAAGACTTGGAGCGGAAATAGTTCATCTAGATGTCGCAAAAAGCTCAACAAAAAAAGGTGAGACACTTGTAGATACTGCAATGAACCTTGATGCGATGGGTCCACATGCCATCATAGTTCGCCATGAAAATGCAGGTGTTCCTCAAATACTCTCTAAACATACAAAAGCAAGCATAGTAAATGCGGGTGACGGCGCGCATGCCCATCCTTCTCAGGCACTTTTGGATCTTTATACACTTAGAGAGAATCTGGGTTCACTTGAAGGCAAAAAAATTGCCATTGTGGGTGATATAAAAAACTCCCGTGTTGCAAACTCCAATATAGAACTTTTAACACGTTTTGGCATGGAAGTGATCTTGGTAGCTCCACCACATTTCCTTCCAAAGACAGATTTAAGAACAACGCATTATTTAAAAGAGATCATAGATGAGGTCGATGCCATTATGAGTCTGCGTACACAGACAGAGAGACACTCTTCACAAAATTATGCTTCGCTCAAAGACTATGCGAGTGATTTTTGTATAACAGAAGAGTTAGTGGGTGAGAGAGATATTATACTTTTGCATCCGGGACCGGTTCACAGAAACATTGACATCAGTGATGCAATGCTTGAAGACGAAAGATGTAAAGTACTTGAGCAGGTCAGTAACGGTGTCAACATAAGAATGGCAATACTGAAAAAACTGATTGCATGAGTTTTGAGCAGATAAGTGTTTTCGCAAAACAGCGAAAACCTTTTTTATTTATAAGTGATTTTAA
>JANTGW010000181.1 GCA_024762705.1 Sulfurimonas sp. | reverse complement strand
TACTCTTTTGTTGTCTCTTTAAGCCAGCTTGTTCTGTACTTTCTAAGAATATTAAAAGACTTTATTCTCGGATCTGTTTTTTTCCAGGAGAGTTCCACCCCCGAATCAATCAGTTTAATACCTGTAATAACAGGAGCTTCAGGCTTTGGGAGTGTCATCCCCATAATAGTATTTTTTTGATGTTCACTTTCCAGTCCGTCTTTATCCACAACACCTACTCGGTAAAAGTATACTTTTCCGTCTTCACCAATATTGTCTACATAACTGTTATTTTTCAACTTTGCAATAAGTTCAAAAGAGCTGTCAATATCCTCACTTCTGTACAAATTGTACTGGTAAAAGTCTTTTTGTTGTGATGCAGACCACTCTATTTTTATTTTTTTTGGTAAATCTTTTGTTGCACTGACATATTTAACACTCTTAGGCAGTGCCTTTGTAACAGATTTTACTATTCCTGATGGTCTTGAAATAATGCCGTCATACGTCTCTACACGAATGCGATACAAATAGACTGCATTATCCGCCAAATCCTCATCAATATACTCAGCATTCAATCTTCCATTAAGTGTTGCAATCTTTTCAAATTTTTCATCTTCAAAAGTTTTTCGCTCAATTATATAAGATTCAACCCGTTGGTTTTCATGCGGTCTCCAAATAATTTTTGCACTTCTTGGAAGTCCTGCGATTGAGTGTATCCAAGCAACAGAATCAAGAACAGGCAAAGTGCTTAGATTGTAAATTTTACTCAATTTGCCCTGTGCATCATCTGATACTACTCTAAAAGCATAGCTGTACTTTTTCCCTGGTTCATTATTGTTGTCGAGGTAGTGAGTCTTATATCTATTGTCCACGCTGTCATAATAGTCTAATTCTTGTGGAGCCTTTTCATCGGATACTCTTTTATAAACATAAATACCTTTCACTCTCGGGTCTTTAATACTTTTCCATTCAAAAGCAGCCGCTTTCATATCTGTAATTATTCCGTTTTGCGTCAAAGTAACAACCGGCAGTGTAGAATCTATGACAACTTTCTTCTTAGGCAGTGGACTGATTCCGCCACAACCGCTAAGAATCAGCAGTGAAGCTGCGCATAATGTACTCAGGCTCAATAACTTCATTTAAAATCTCCGTATCAAATTTTTTGTAAATTGTTTCTCGCATTATATCATCAAACTCAGCTTTAAAGGTTACTTTTTCCTTTGTCGTCGGATGAATAAAGTAAATTGTATAAGCATGTAGCAAAATACGTTCCGAATTCTCCTGTTTTGGGGTCAATCCATAGATGTGGTCCCCTAAAATATGACGATTCATACTCTCTAAGTGCACGCGTATCTGATGTGTTCTTCCCGTAAAGAGTTTACAGGCTATAAGCTGTGTATGTTCATCTTCACTTAAAGCCAGATGTTTAAACATTGTTTTTGCATGTTTTCCATGTTCCAATCCACAGGCCATTTTTAAACGGTTATGGGAACTTCTACCTATATTTGACTCAATGACCGTAATATCTTCTTTTAAAGGCGGATTGATAACGGCAATATAGTAACGCCCCATACTTTTGTCTTGAAGCTGCTTGGATAAAAACTCATGTGCTTCATTGTTCTTTGCAACGACCATTGTTCCGCTTGTTCCTTTATCAAGTCGGTGAACGATTCCATGACGTTCTTCTCCACTGATAGTTGAAAGTCTGATGCCCTTGTGCTTGAGCCAGTCAACCAAAGTCGCCTCTTTTACACTTGGCGCGGGATGCACAGTCACACCGCTTGGCTTGTTTATAACCAAAACATCATCATCTTCATAAAGGATTTCAACATCAAAGTCGACATCAAGGGCTTTTTCTTGTTTTGCCTCAGGAAATTCTACTCTCACGACCTGCCCTGCTTTTAGCTTTACACCCGGACGAGGTACTTTTTTGTTATCTACAAACACACATTCATGTTTAATCAGGCCAGCTATTTGTGAACGGGTCTGTCCGATTTTCGATGTCAGAAAAGTATCCAGTCGTTCAGGATTTTCACATGTGTATTCTTGTGTGTTTATCATTCTTTACAGCCTTTATGATACAATCATAATAATTTTATTTTGGAGTTACAAACTTGTGGAGATTTGATAAGAGTATTTTATCACAATTTGACTTTTTTTCCATCATTCTTATCATTCCTTTGGTAATTATGTCACATTGGCTCATTGGTGAAGCTGTTCCTGCTCTTGCTGATAAACAGCTTGCCTATGTCGGTGTCGCGCTCATCGCTTTTTTAGTCGTCTTTTTACTTCCGATCAGACGTATGAGCTGGCTTATTCCTTTTATATACTGGGGGAATATCGCCCTGCTTTTTGCCGTTGAACTTTTTGGGCACTCTCGTCTTGGAGCGCAACGCTGGATAGACATCCCTTTTATCAATGCGACCATACAACCCTCAGAGTTTGTAAAACCGGCACTTATTTTGATGCTAGCCTATCTTATAAACAAAAACCCGCCTCCTTTACATGGTTACAGACTCAAAGATTTTCTACGCATCAGTTTTTATATTCTACTTCCTTTTATACTCATTGCAAAAGAACCCGACCTGGGTACGGCACTTGTTTTACTGCTTATAGGATATGGCGTTTTGTTTTATGTGGGTGTTTACTGGAAAATCATTGCATCCATTGTTGCAGGTATTTTAATCTTGTCACCGCTCGCTTATAAATTTTTACTGCATGATTATCAAAAAACAAGAATCACAGACTTTTTAAGTGAAAAACCTTCCTATCATGTGCAGCAGTCCATCATTGCTATCGGTTCAGGCGGA
>JANTGW010000180.1 GCA_024762705.1 Sulfurimonas sp. | reverse complement strand
TTCTTCATTTTGTACATCTATTGGAATGTCTAGCCAAAATCTACTGCCCTTACCTACATCTGATTGTACATGTATAGTCCCGTTCATCAACTCCGCAAGCTGATGTGATATGCACAAGCCTAAACCTGTTCCGTCTTTATTGTTATTTTCACTTGACTGCGCCTGAGTAAATGCAACAAAGATATTTTCTAAATCTGCCTTATTTATACCTATTCCGTTGTCACTAACACTGATTGTAAGCTGTTTATTATGACAGCCTGCTTCAACATTTATGACACCGCCTACAGGTGTAAACTTAATAGCATTACTTAAAAAGTTCGATACAATTTGCTTTATTCTAAGCATATCGCCAAACAGTTCTTGAGGAATTTCTGGATCTATAAATGAGGTAATGGTTATATCTTTAGCGTTGGCACTTGCAACAAAAAGTTCCATTGTGTGGCTTAATTCTTCGTGCAAAGAGAAGACTTTTGGCTCAATATTAAACTCACCGCTTCTGAGTTTTGAAAAATCCAAAATATCATTCATAATACTCAATAAATTCTCACCACTGCTTGAGATAATATCCAAATAATTTTTATGCTTACTCGAAAGTTCTTCATCCATTAAAAGATTGACAAAACCTAAAATAGCATTGAGCGGTGTGCGTATTTCATGCGACATATTTGAAAGAAAATACTCTTTTGCCTGAGAAGCACGCAAAGCTTCCTGTCTGGCATCTATAAGCTTTTGAAAAATACTGTCTGTATAGTATTTCAAAATACCCTTAAAATTTTTATCGAAGATGTAAGAGAGCTCTTCAAACATCTCTTTGGAATTTATTTTTTCATCGTAGGTAAACTCAACCATGGAACGACGGAAATTACTGCATATTTCAAACAATTCGTCCGCACTTATTTCATGAACTTTTAAATATGTCAAGAACTCCTGCATAACAGGACAGTCCCCTATCTCTGTTTCACCCGCTATAACACCCATAAAATAGTCAAAGACGCCACTAGCATATCTATTGATAAAATATGTTTCGTCTATGTCATGTAAAGAAAGTATCTCTTTTGGATAAGCATATGAAACCCACTGATGCAGGATATCTTCTTTAGCTGCAACAAATACATTTTTTGCAGCTTTCAAGTTTCTTATGCCCGTGTTCATATGCCTACTCCATGGTTACATGTAACGGTATAGGATTAGTGACTCTTTCCAACAACTATTATCATTTTAATATTAAGTATAATGAATCTTATAAACTGCCAAATCACACAAGTTCGCAAAAATCTTGCAAACTTTCCAGGTATCATAGTTAGGCTAAATTGTTCTTTTTGAAAATTTACTTCTTCTTCTTTCATAGTATTATTCTCCTTTTTTATTATTCTGGAATTAATGTCCAGCCTGGGTTCAGTTTTGCTTTATATATAAACAGATAGTGAAGGATGTGCTTAATCCAGTGACCTGCAAGACCTATCTCACCAAAAGTATACTCTGTATCACGACCAGTTCCAGGGTACTTTTCAAAATCAGGTACAACCGGATAGACAGTCATAGCTGCAGCAGTACCGTCAAAAATTCCCTTACCTGCAGATGCTACACAAGCCGCACCCATTTCAGCCATAGATGCTTCATGTAAATGAGCATCTTCTCCTTTTGTGATCATGTCACAAACAGAATGTGCAACTGCTTTACCTATGATACCTGCTGGCATACCAGTTCTTGGAGGTGTAGGGCTGATAGGTGTTCCATTTGCCGAAACCATTGGCTTAGAAATAGCATGTGGCGGTGCAAATGCTATACCTGCTGCAAACATATTTTTAAAGGTAGGGTTTTGATAAGTTCTAGGCCAGTCACTTGCTTTCCACTCAGCATAAGGTTTAGCCGTGTAGTCTGCATCAACTTTCATAAATCCGTTTGGAGCAAAGACCACGTCTGTAATGTCAACGCCTTTTTTATCATAAGCTTTAAGCCCTACCCCGGCAAAAGGAGGAATAAGCATAGCAAAGTCAAATTCTTCTTCACCTGTTGAACCATCAAGTAGTTCATACTCAAGCTTGCCTGCTTCAATCTTAGATGTATGGGCACCAATTAACCATTCAACATTACGTTCAGCAAAAAGTGATTCGGCAAAAAGTTTTGAAGAAACTACATATCCGCCAACTTTCATATGCAGTCCACCCATACCAAAATCACCTAAAAAAGACTCATTTGAAATCCACTTCATGTCAGCCATATCACGGACACCGGCTTTTTTAAGCTCATGTTCAATGTTGAAAATATATTCAAATGCAGCACCCTGGCACGTACACAGACCATGACCAGTACCGATTAAGAACTTCTGACGAGTTCCGCCTTTCATTTTTTCAATTGCTTCATTGAGTTTTTCAGAAGCATGTACCGCATGATCAGCAGTACATACTGAAACAGTATGTTCACCAAGCTGATCACCTTCACCAAGCCCCGGTGTAGCACCGAAGTTCAATTTCGGTCCTGTAGCATTTACTAAATAATCATATTCTATTGTTTCAGTTTCTCCTGCTTTATCAGCACTTGTATATTCAATTGTAACAAAAGGTTTATCACTTGAATCAGAACCTTCAGGGTTAATAGAAACTGCTTTGGCCTGACGATAATCTATTCCTGCTTTTGCGTACACAGGTGCCAAATCAAAAGTAACATCTTTTTTAGTCATTTGTCCTACACCGACCCAAATATTTGATGGAATCCAGTTCCATTTTGCATTTGGAGTGACAACTACTACTTCATGTTCTGAACCTAACCATTTTGCAGCGAATGTCGCTGTTGTATGTCCAGCAACACCACCACCTAAAACAACTAA
>JANTGW010000179.1 GCA_024762705.1 Sulfurimonas sp. | reverse complement strand
ATAAAGAGTCCAAATATGTTAAAACCATTACTAATTGAAATCGGTGTTGAAGAACTTCCTGCAGTTCCTCTTTTAAAAGAGATGCCAAATATTGAAAAAAAATATGCAGACATTTTAGAGAAACACTCTCTTTTAGGTGAATTTGAATTTTATTATACGCCTCGTCGTTTGGTTATGTGGCATAGAGAGTTTAAAGTACAGCAAGATGACAGTGTAGAAGAATTTTTTGGTGCACCTTTGGCAGTTGCTTATAAGGACGGAGTAGCTACAAAAGCGGCTGAAGGATTTGCGCGAAAATGCGGCGTGAGTCTCGAAGAACTCTCTACTGCAGAAAAAGGCGGTAAAGAAGTACTCTATTACAAAAAAGATGTCAAAGGAAAGCCTTCAGCAGAATTGCTGCCTGAGATTATCTATACATGGTTGAAATCACTTGACTTTGGCAAGTCTATGCGTTGGGGAAGTCTGCATGAGAGTTTCATACGTCCTATAAGATGGATTAACGTACTTTTGGATGATGCTCTTGTACCTATGCATATGTATGGTATAGACTCTTCAAAGACGACACGTGTTCATCGTATTGCGAACTTTGATCCGGTAGATATTGAAGGGGCTAAGGATTATTTTGAGACGCTTAAAAATGGTGGTGTTACACTTTTTCAGCAAGAAAGAGAAGAAAAAATTCTTGCTGACATTAAAACCATAGAGAAAGATAACAGTGTAAATGTTGAAATAGATGATGAACTCTTTGCAGAGGTTGTTGCCATAACGGAAAACCCGACAGCACTGTTAGGCTCTTTTGATGAAGAGTTCTTAAGACTGCCTCCTGAGGTTATCATTACTTCTATGAAAGAACATCAGCGCTATTTTCCTGTATTTAAAGACGGCAAGCTCATCAATAAATTCGTTGTGGTCTCCAATGCCTTGACGGATGATTTTTCTGAGGTTATCGCCGGTAATGAGAGAGTACTTCGTCCTCGTCTTGCCGATGGCCTTTTCTTTTATGAGAATGACTTGAAAAACGGACTGAGTACCAAAGGACTTGAAAAAGTTGCTTTCTTTAAAGGCCTGGGAAGTGTTGCCGACAAGATCAAACGTGAAGAAAAAATTGCCGATGCTTTATATGAGATGTATAAGCCGGATGCAAAAAAAGAGGATCTAAACAGAGCCATAGAACTTGCAAAAGCGGACCTTATGAGTGAGATGGTGTATGAGTTTACAGAACTTCAAGGACTTATGGGGTACTACTATGCAAAAGAAGCTGGAGAGAATGACGCGGTAGCACTTGCTATAAAAGAACAGTATCTTCCTGAGGGTGAAGAGAGTGAACTGCCGTCTACTCCTTTGAATGCAATTGTAGCTATGAGCATAAAGCTCGATACACTTTTAGGCCTGTTTAGTGTCAATGAGATACCGACAGGTTCACGTGACCCGTTCGCACTTCGTCGTGCGGTCAATGGAATCATTCGCATAGTAAATGAGTATGGTTTTGAATTTGACATCGTTGAAACGCTTAGAGAGCTTAGTAAGAATTATGACGCGATTGATCTGGAAAAACTTGAAAGTTTCATTATAGAACGTATAAGAAGATACTACAAAGTAAATCCTTCCATCGTTGAAGCTGTTTTAGCATCAGGTGAGAGAGAACTCCTTGCACTCGGCCGTAAGATAGAAGCACTCAATACTTTGGTGAACTCTGAAGGCTTTGATGAAGTATCGTCTACGTTTAAACGTGTGGCAAACATTACAAAAGACATTGATTTGAATGGCGACCTCTCTGTTGATGAGAGCCTTTTTGAAGAAGAAGCAGAGAAAACACTCTACAATAGATATAAAGAGGTTACTTCAAAAACATATGAGAACTATGAAGAAGAACTCGATGCACTGCTTGGTCTCAAACCTGAACTGGATGCATTTTTTGACTCTGTTATGGTCAATGCAGAAGATGAAAAGGTGAAAAACAACCGTAAAGCACTAGTTGCATCCATATATAAAAGTATTTTAAACATTGCAGACATTAAAGAAGTAAGTATATAGATGTATGACATTGCCATTATAGGAGCCGGCATTAACGGCTGCTCTGTGGCATATGAATTTATAAAAGAGGGCAAATGTGTTATCCTCTTTGACAATGAAGGCATAGCAGGCGGCGGAAGCGGTGCTGCAGGTGCTTTTATATCTCCAAAGTTCTCCAAAGCGGGTGAGTTGAAAGAACTACTTCATGAAGCTTTTATATATTCGTATGATTTTTACGATAAGAACTTTCCTCAAAACTTTACAAAAGCACCTTTGGTCCATATAGCAAAAGATGAAAGAGATGATGAATCTTTACATGTATATAAACAAAAAACACCATTACAGTTACATGAAATTTCCCCAGAATTAGAAAAACGCTTGAGCAATGATGCACAAAAGAGGGAAAAGGTCTCTATTGATGGCGGTATTGTTGATGCACAAAAAGTTTGTAATGATATGACCTGCGGTGCAAAGTTTGTCAAGGAAAAAGTAGAGACACTCGTTTTTGATGATGATTTTTGGATTATCAATGAAAGCTTTAGCGCAAAAAATGTCGTTTTAGCAACAGGCGCGTATGATATGCCGATACAAGAGCCTTATATTCAGCTCAGAGGTGTCTGGGGACATCGTATAGACATCAAAACAACAACTAAAAATGACTATTCGCTGCATCAGTTTGTTTCTATTTCACCCTCAAATGAAGGACAGCTTGCCATTGGTGCTACACATAATGTACATTATCATCCACAAAAAAATGCAGAGCCTTACGATATAGAGCAGGGCAGAGAAGAATTACTTTTCAAGGCTTTACAAACCATAAATCTTGAAGATGTTG
>JANTGW010000178.1 GCA_024762705.1 Sulfurimonas sp. | reverse complement strand
CGAGTTCTCTGTATGTTACAAATTTATTCCCAAGTAGTGTTCTGTGCCCTTTGAAGACATGGTTATTAATTATAGGTGCCATTGTGTTTTTCTCTTATATTTTAAAAGTGTAATGGTGTTCCTCTTCTTCTTTAAGCTCATTTTTGTGAGACGTTAAAGTCATACGATAAACAACATATATAAATGCAAAAAGCAATAAAAGTACCAATAACCAAACTAACATGATAATTTTCCTTGAGTTATGATAAAAGTAAATCGGCAATATTATGATTTATGTTAATTCAAAGGGTATGTCTTTATTGGTCAACTCTTCTTGAAACATATAAAAATACTTTTTTACTTCTTCTTCGTTTTCCCCGCAAAGAGAGAGTTCTACATTTGGTTTTTCATTGATAAATACAGGTAATGAGGATAGCTCGATGCTTTTTGGAAGTTGCTTCATAAGGTCTATTAAAGTATTTTCACTTGTTTTTGCTTTAAGGGTGTATCGGAACTTTTTTTGAGGTGTACTAAAATGTGTCTGTATAATCTTTTCTACCATAGGATGTGACATGGAAGGAAACCCAGGCATAAAAAAGAATCGTTCATCTAAGGAAAAACCCGACATATTGTTAACAGGATTGTGCAAAAGTTCTACTTTGGGCGGTAAATCTGCCATATGTATTCTGTGAGGATATGCTTCTTCACCAAAACGCTCAATAATGTCCTGTTTGAATTTTTCATGTGTTACCAGTTCAGAATCTCTAAAAACTTCGGCTGCAATCTTTCTTGTAAGGTCATCCGGAGTTGAACCGATGCCGCCAAAAGAGAACATGACGGCATCTTTGTCTTCTTTTATCATACTGTAGGTTCTTTTCATCAGCTCTTCATCATCTTTTATCACGAAAGAAGCAAAAAGCTCGTGTCCATATTTAGCAAGTTCATTTTTGAGAAATTCAAAATGTTTGTCCTTTCGTCTTCCATTGAGGATTTCTGTTCCTATTATCACCGCATAAAAATTCATAACACCTCTTTTTAGTATAATTATAGTATTATTACATAAATAATAAAGTAAGGATATATGATGTCATATATAGCAAAATTAGAAGAGTTACTGACTAAAAGTGTAATTCCGGATATTAAAGACAGATTGGACGAAATTTTTGAAGAGATCGCAGGAAACAAAGAGGCAACAGAAGACGCAAAAGAAGAGATAGAAGAGCTTCGAGAATTCAAGTCAGACTTGGAAGATGTAGTCGAAGACATTAAAAATGGAGATATGGAAGAAGAGGAAGCTAAAGAGTTGGTCGATGACATACTTGCTGCTCAAGAAGGCGAATCTGAAGAAGATTTCGGATTTAAAGAAGAAGAGTAGTCTATAGCTAAAATTAAACTCATTTATATATAATTTCAACAATAAATTACAAGGAAAAAAAGTATGAGAATAATTCTTTTAGGTGCTCCGGGTGCAGGAAAAGGTACGCAGGCACAATTCTTAACAAAGAAATATAACATCCCTCAAATTTCTACTGGGGATATGCTAAGAGCTGCCATAAAAGCAGGAACTGAGATGGGGAAAATGGCAAAAGCCGCAATGGATGCAGGAAAGCTTGTGACTGATGATATCATCATCGGTCTTGTAAAAGACAGAATAGCTGAAGACGACTGTAAAAACGGTTATCTTTTAGATGGTTTTCCACGTACACTGCCTCAAGCAGATGCCGTTACAAATGCAGGTATTGAAATAGATGCAGTTATTGAGATCGATGTTCCTGATGAAGAGATAGTAAAACGTATGTCAGGACGCCGTGCACACTTAGCGAGTGGAAGAACTTATCATGTTGTATACAATCCGCCAAAAGTTGAAGGTAAGGATGATGAAACTGGTGAAGATTTAGTGCAACGTGACGATGACAAAGAAGAAGTTGTAAAAGACAGACTGAAAGTCTATCATGAACAGACTGAACCGCTAATCGGTTACTATAAAGAACAGGCTGCAAAAAATCCTCATTTAAAATACATAACAGTGGACGGTACTGCCGACATTGCTGATGTAGAAAAAGCCATAGTTTCTCAACTAGGCGAATAATCTTCAAAAAGCAATATATCTCATTATATTGCTTTTTTCTTCAAGAATTTATCAATATAGATAGCAAATGGTATCTGGATAACGTAAGCGAACATTATCGGTAACAGCATTGAAACTCCGAAACTTTTTGTTGAAAAAGTAGATATGACCAGTGCAAGTGTAATATAACGAGTCACTGTATGCCAAAATGCGGCGCGTTCTTCTTTTGAGTCCATCTTGTAAGAGAATCTGGCAACAAGTAAAATTCCAATATAAAAGGCTAATGTAGCTACAATAGAGACATATATGAGTTCCGGTTCAAATTCATAGATGTCAAAGAGCTGTTGTGAACTTTGCAGACCGAATAGATAAAAAACTATGATAAAAATGCTGACATTGCTGATATAACTGCGTTTATCTAAGATGAAGTCTTTGAGGGGTTGTATATAGATAACAACACGACTGGCTATAAAAGGTACTATAATCAGTAAAACGATGACTGCTTTTGCGAAGTTCTTAATATTTGCTTCACTTAGATAGGACTCTCCAAAATACTCAGAAGTATATATACCGAATATATGAAGCATCAATAGTGAAAGAGAAACAAAAATAAGATTCATAAATAGCAGTAAGAAACCTATGGAAGTATCTCCTCCTGAGTCTTTTATCCAGTGCATTACCATTCCTCCACCGCTTAAAACAGACAGAAGAAAGATACCAGCAGCAATACCAAAGTTATTTGTAATCAACCCTATTGCCAAAGCTATAAGAGGCAGTATGAAGTAATTTATAAGGATGCTTTTAACAA
>JANTGW010000177.1 GCA_024762705.1 Sulfurimonas sp. | reverse complement strand
ACTCGTATTTTCATTTATTGTCTTTATTTTCATCTACAAGATAAGCTTCCGGTTTTCCTATAAAGTAACCTTGAACCATATTTACACCATTTTTCTTTAAAACTTCCAATACTTCTTGGTTTTCAACAAACTCTGCAATTGTCTCAATACCAAGGGACTTTGCCATACCTACCATGGCGGAAACAACTGTTCTGTCATTTTGGCTAAGATTTATATTTTTGATAAAAATCGCATCAAGTTTAATGTAGTCAAATTTGATCTCTAGCAGACGACTAAAGTTAGAATTCTCTACCCCAAAATCATCAATAGCAATTTTAAAACCTCTCTGTTTTAGAGCTTTAAGACGTGACAATACTTTCTCTTGATGTTTTCCTACTGTAATATTTTCGAGTACTTCAAAAGTAACCTGTTCAGGTTTTATTGCATTCAGTTGCATTTTGTCATCAAGAAAAGTACAAAAATATTCGTCAAGCAAGTCTCTTTGTGTAATATTTATAGAAAAACTCATGTCACTTCCATTGAATTTTGCAAAACTTTTATTGATAATGATTCGTGTAATTGAATCAATAAGTCCAAGTTTCTCCGCATAACCGATGAAATAATAAGGGGAATACATTTTACCCTCATATTCTCCACGTGCAAGTACTTCATATTTGACTATTTTTCCAGTTGCAACATCCATTATTGGTTGATAATATGCTTGAATCTTATCATCTTTGATCATCTGCTTTGTAATGTTCAGCCATGCTATTTCATAGGTTGCTTTAGTAAACGTGTCATCATTTTCATCATATAAATGATAGGCCCTGCCTCCAAGATTTTTAGCCACTTCTAGAGCAAACTCTGCATTTATAAGCGGATAAGTATTTTGTTTGATTTTTTCAATACCTATAGCAAAGTTAATAGATATCTCAGTATTCTCAACCTGAAAAGCTTTTACATCAAAGTAACTTATAATTTGTTCACAGTAAAGTTCAATTTCATGCGTATCTTCTTCTTTACTTAAAACTACAAATCTGTCAGACTCTATTTTAAAAAGTTGCGTATTTTCTTTCATATGTGTTTCAAGTTCAATTGCAGCTTTTTTCAAAATTTCATTTGAAAAAGTTTTTCCGTACTGTTTGTTAAAGATAGAAAAATTGGAAATATCTAACAAGAGAAGATAGTTATATTTACCAGAGTCGATTGCCTCATTTAACTTGATAAAGTTACAAAGTCCTGTTATTTGCTCATGAGAGTAAAGATATTCAAGTTCGTGCGTCTTTTTTTGTACGATCTTATCAAGGTTTGCATTTATCTCTTTAAGCTCTTCATTAGCTCTTTGCAGATCTTTTTTCAAACGCAGTGGTTCTAAAACTTTCTCAACAGTTGCTATTAAATCTTTGAGATTTAAAGGTTTTACGACATACGCATCTACTTTGAGGTTGATAGCTTTTAGCAGATAATCAGATTCATTAAATGCAGTAGTTATAATAACAGGCACTTCAGGGTTTATTTCTCTAATCTTTTCTATCATCTCAAGACCATCCATCTTAGGCATCTGCACATCTGTTATCACTACATCAGGAGCGCTTTGTTCGAACACTTCCAAGCCCTCTTGACCATCATAAGCAAGGAGTAACTCTTGCACTTTTTTACCAAGGAAGAATGCTACCTCTTCAGAAATATCTTTGTTATCCTCTACATACAATACCTTAGAGTTTTGCATCTGTTTATCCTTCTTTTTGTTCTTTTTTATCACAGGAAACTTTTTTAAGCACAATCGTAAATCTTGCTCCGTTTTCTGTGTTGCTTGCGGTTAGCTTTCCACGCATATTATGTTCTATAATCGTTTTAGACATATACAACCCTATCCCCGTTCCTTTTCCCTCTTCTTTTGTTGTAAAATATGGATCGAAAACTTTTTGCAAAATAGCTTCAGGAATACCGCCTGCATTATCTTCTATATCGATTTTAACACTCTTTTCATTTGCTGAAACTTTAAAGAGAATTTTTTTATCTGCAACATCTTTTTCTACAAGGGCATCTTTTGCATTATTTAAGATATTTAACAACACTTGAGAGAACTCACTGCTAAAACCTTCACTGCAGTACTCATCTTTTAAATCTTTTTCAAAAGCAATCATATGGTTAGTAAAACTTGCCCCGATGATCTCTAACGTTGTGTCTATCGCCTTGGATATACTAAAGACTTCTATTTGCTTATTTGGTTTAAAAAAGTCTCTAAAATCATCTATGGTTTTAGACATATTGTTCGTTAAAAGTGTTCCTTTGTCTACTGTTCTTTGTATATATTCTTTATCTAGCATATCCATTTCATAAGCATTTTGTACATTTTGAAGCAACAGACTCAAAGCATTCAGCGGTTGACGCCACTGGTGGGCAATGTTACCTATCATCTCACCCATAGCAGCAAAACGCGACTGCTGCACGAGAAGCTGTTCTTGTTGCGAGCGTTTTTGCACTTCTTTTTTTACCCGCTTGTCAAGCTCACGGTTCAGGTTTTCAAGTTCTTCGGTTCTTTGCTCAACTCTGTGCTCAAGCTCTTCGTTCATATGTCTGAGTTTTTTATCAGAGTTTTGTAACTCGTCTATCATCACATTAAAACTCTTTGCAAGCTCTCCGACCTCATCATGAGAAGAGATCTCCACTTTGGTATCCAATCTTCCCTCTGCAACACGTTTCACGGCAAGGTTCAAACGAAGTATCGGGTTCACTATCCACTTTGTAAGAAGATATGCAAAAGCAATAGAGACAAAAAATATAAATGCAGACAACCACAAACTAGTCAAATAAAGTTTTTTCATACTCGCATTGTATTGTTCTAAAGAATACCCAATAGTTATCCATCCCCATTTAATGCCTGAAAAAATTACAGGATAAGTATAAAGATAAACTTTGTTG
>JANTGW010000176.1 GCA_024762705.1 Sulfurimonas sp. | reverse complement strand
CACATCTACAATAATCAATGTGATTTTTTTACATTTCTCTGAAAGTTCTTTTTGTAAGGCTTTGAGCTTATCTTCTCTGCGAGCCAATAAGATAAGTTCTACATCAGAAGCAGCATATTGACGTGCAAACTCAGCACCAATGCCTGAACTTGCACCTGTAATGAAGATTTTCACGTTTTTTAAACAATCCTGATCATAGAAGGTTTTGTATTTACAAAATCCAACGCTTCTATCTCTTTTATCATACTCTGAATATCTTTTTCCAAAGCATTATGCGTCGAGATAAGAAGATTTGCGCTTGCATTATCACTCGGACGCTGAAGCATTGTTTCTATGGAAATGTTATGCGACTCAAATATCTTCGTAAGCCGTGCTAAAACACCTGCTTTATCCGAGACATTAATTCTTAAATAATATTTTGACTCTATCTTATCAGTTGGTTTGAGTGTCAACTGACTGCCTTCCATCGGTCTGTTAAACCCAAGCATCGGAGTCGATTTTCCACTTCTAGCGATATCTATGATGTTGGCAACAACAGCAGAGGCAGTAGCATCTCCACCTGCGCCAGGTCCATAGTAAAGTGTTTCGCCTACTTTATCACCTACGACAGATATACCATTCATTACGCCGTCTATTTTTGCTATCATCTCATTTGCATCTATTAAACAGGCATGTACACGAAGCTCTACTTCATTTTCATCTTTTTTTGCGATTCCCAAAAGCTTAATTGCATAACCAAACTCTTTTGCAAAAGAGATGTCATCTTGTGTGACATTTTCAATACCCTCTATGAGTATATCTTCCGGCTTGGCATCTATACCATAGGCAATGGAAGCTAAAATAAGCAGCTTGTGTGCAGCATCGTACCCACCAACATCGAATGTAGGATCAGCCTCTGCATAACCAAGTTCTTGAGACTCTTTTAAAATCTCATCATATGCAACACCGTCATTGGTCATTTTTGTCATCATATAGTTACATGTACCGTTCATAATACCCATAATCGACTCTATATGATTTGCAGAAAGACCGTCACGAAGAGCTGTAATAATAGGAATACCACCCGCGACACTTGCTTCAAATTCAAATGCTCTGTCCTTTGCGATCTCTTGTAATTCGTAACGGTGATATGCCAAAAGCGCTTTGTTTGCTGTAACTACGGCTTTTCCTGCATTTAATGCACGTTTTACAACTTCAAAAGGTTCTTCTACTCCACCCATCAGTTCAACGACAATATCTATCTCTTCATCATTTAAAATATCATCTACATTGTCTGTAAGCGTAATGTCCAAACCTCTGTCTTTGTCAAGATTCTTTACCACTCCACTTTTTACAGCGATGTCCACACCTGCACGAGCAGAAATCACATCAGCATTATCTTTTAAAATCTGCGCTACACTTGTTCCAACAGTTCCAACACCGATTATTCCAACTTTTATCATCTACTTCTTTTCCTTGTCACAATCAAACTGTTTTAAAAACTCTTTGATATTTCTTGCTGCTTGACGAATTCTATTATCATTTTCTATGAGTGCTATACGAACATACCCTTCACCATACTCACCAAAGCCTATTCCAGGAGCTACAGCTACACCGGCTTCTGTCAGTAGTCGTTTTGAGAATTCCAAAGAACCTAAGTGTGCAACACAATCAGGAATTTTTGCCCATGTAAACATCGTCGCTTCATTTTTTTGTATATGCCAACCAGCACGGCCAAAAGCTTCTATAAGAACTTCTTGACGGTGATTATATTTTTCGGTTATTTCACTCACACAGGTTTGATCACCATTGAGTGCAACAGTTGCTGCCACCTGAATAGGAGTGAACATTCCATAATCCAACCATGATTTTATCTTTTGCAATGCTCCGATAAGTTTAGGGTTTCCTACGAAAAAACCTACACGCCAACCAGCCATGTTATAAGACTTTGAAAGAGTAAAGGACTCCACTGCAACATCTTTTGCACCAGGGACACTCATAATCGACGGTGTTTTATACCCATCAAAAGTAATATCCCCATAGGCTATATCTGAAATCACATAAAACCTTTTCTTTTTCGCCATAGCAACCAAACGCTCATAAAACTCTGGTGTAACAGTAGCAGTTGTCGGGTTATGAGGAAAGTTTACTAAAACATATTTTGGCTTTGGAGAACTCTCTTTAAAAACCTTCTCAAGGTTCTCAAAAAACTTATCTTCATCCACTCTGTAATGCTCATCAAACTCTATTCCGAACTTTATGACATTACCACCTGCTAAAATGAAAGAATATTCATGAATCGGATAAGTAGGATCGGGCACAACTGCCACATCACCGATGTTCGTAATAGCATAAGTTAAATGGGCATAACCCTCTTTTGAACCCATTGTCGCGACACATTCTGTTTCCGGGTCAAGGGTACAGCCATAACGACGTGCATACCAGTCGGCTATAGCCTGAAGTAATTTTGGAATACCTTTTGAAGAAGAGTATCCGTGTGTTTTTGTTTTTTGGGCTGATTCGACAAGTTTATCTCTAATATGTTCCGGTGTTGGTCCATCAGGATTTCCCATGGAAAAATCTATAACATCTTTACCGGCACGGCGTTCTGCCATTTTTATATCATTTACTTCCGCAAATACGTATTTAGGCAGTCTCTCAACTCTATTAAAATTAAACTCATCAAACATTTTTTACCCTGTAAAATAAAATAATTGATGATATTTTAGCAAAAAATTATTAGAATAAAGTCATGTTCCGTAAATTATCTTCTACCCTTCGGGTACAAAATCAGCTCATCTTTTACATTTTTCAGTGTATACATGTCAGATATTTTTATATATTTGGCATTTTTTGGCATATTAAGCGTTATACTTTTGTAAATTTTCTCTCGTTTTAGCAGTTTTAAAAGGTGTAATGAAGCATCA
>JANTGW010000175.1 GCA_024762705.1 Sulfurimonas sp. | reverse complement strand
GAATGAAGAGCATGAAAAGCTTGAAGATGCCATAACACATGGTACAAAAGAAGTCCTCAGTCCTGTATTTGCAGGAACTGCAGCGACTATTGCCATTTTATTTCCGTTAATGTTTGTCGGTGGTTTTCCTGAGAAGATTTTCAAACCTTTGATTGAGACGCTCATCATTGCACTGCTTGTGAGTTATTTTTTATCTATTACTTTTATCCCGTCACTTTCAAAGTGGCTTTATAAAAACGGTGTGGGCAAAACAAAAATCGAGGGTTATTTTGAGTGGTTTTATCAAAATACCATCGGCAGACTAGTTGCACCGTATGTAGGTATTATTAAGTTCTCGAACAACGGATGGCGTATTACCAGACGTCTTCTGTTGAGTGTAGGTGTAATAGCTGTTTTATTGGTTAGTATGAAAAATATTATGCCTACAATTGGTAAAGACGCTATGCCGCCTATGGATACGGGAATCATAAAAGCGCAGATTGCTTTTAGCTCTAATGAAACTGTTGAGAGTGCGCAGAAAAAACTGCAGCCGGTACTTGATTGGTTAAAAACACAAAAATGGGTAAAAATGAGTTCTGTAGCCTTTGGAACAGAACCGGGAGTGCTTAGTCTTGGAAGCGGTAATCTGCCTTCAGAAGCAACGATTACCATTAATGCTGTAAACAGATTTGAGCGTAAGCAGACGATGTGGGAACTTGAAAATATCATTCGAGACAGGCTTGCAAAAGTTGAAGGGCTTAAACGTAATGATGTTTTTGATTTTGGTGCGACTGCACTCTCAAGCATTAAAGCAACGGTCGATGTAAGGCTCAGTTCACCTGTCATAGAGGGACTTACAGACAACTCACACAAGGTGGCGCAGGCTATACAAAATGTACATGGGTTGACATCGGTCAGTGTCAGCTGGGACAAAGATTTTATGGAGGTCGAACTTGACATTGATGAAAACAAAGCACTCAGTTACGGGGTAACGCCGTATCAAATAGCGATGCAGATTCCAATAAAAGGACAGATCGTTGGACTCAATGCCAACTTGGAATCAATGAATACACAGTTTGTAAGACTCTACTTAAAAGGAAAATTTTCTCAGAATATAGAGACGTTGCGGCTTTTACCGATCGTAACGCCAAGAGGAGAGATTCCGCTTTCACAAATCGCAAGTCTCAAACGTCATTTGACCTTTGCAAAAATAGAGCGTGACAAGATGCTCTACAGTATAGATGTGAACGGTTACAGAGCGAAAAGACCGGTAACGCATTTGACAGATGATTCTATAGCAGCGCTTAAAAGTGCCAATATAGATGATGTGAAGATTGACCAAACCGGAGATATTGCACAGATAAATGACAGTTTTGCCAGAATGTTAAAAGCGATAGGTCTGGGTGTGATTATCTTGCTTATGACACTGATAGCCATTTACAAATCTGTGCGCATGGCATTTGTTATGATCTTAGTACTGCCGCTTTCTCTCATTGGAGCTGCATGGGGTATGCTGCTCTTTGGCAAGCCAAGCTGTATGCCGAGTCTGCTTGGAATATTACTGCTATTTGGTATTATTATCAAAAATGCGGTACTCTTAATCGACTTTTACCAAAGTTATAGAGAACAGGGTGAGAGCCCGTATGAGAGTGCTATTGAGTCGGTACGTGTGCGTTTTCGTCCAGTTATGATGACGGCATTTGGTACTATAGCGGGTATGATTCCTATTGCTCTTGAGCAGGCAGTAGGGTTAGAGAGACTCAGTCCGCTTGCAGATGTGGCAATCGGCGGGCTTTTAATAGGAACGCTTTTAACGCTTATATACGTACCGATGTATGCGTATATAATTGACAAAGATGAGACAAAAGCCATAAAGGAAATATAATGCAAGAAGAAGCATGCCACACAATGTACGAGGGTGAGATTTTAAATGAATCCCACCCTGAGTACCCTTTATATGAAGGTATCCTCTACGGAGACAAAGTCAGTACGGCAAAGTTTTCAAAACGACTGAGCTGTTCCATAAAACACCTGCCGATTCGTTTGAAATTCCATTTTGAATATGATACATTAAAAGCTGTAGAAAACGGCATAACAAAAGATCCTACTCTGGTTTTAAATGGAAAAATCTTTCTTGAGGGACTGGTACAGGCTGAAGATATTACAGCCGCATTTGAAAAATTAATAAAATAAGTTATATAATGATTCCATATAAAAAAACTTTGGAGATTGAGAATGGTTGAATTTTTAAAAAAAACAATGGATTGGGCTTTGGAAAAAGAGGCAGAAGCTGCAAAGAAATGTTATGTGAATCCTGCTGACATTCAAAAACAGATCGATATTCTTGAGAAAAAAAGAGCAGAGCTTCGTAAAAAGTTTGAAGAAGAAGATGCAGAGTTTGGGCATGTACTGAGTAAATTGGCATTTATTAAAGCGAATGCTCTGCAGTGTGAAAAAAAATAATATGCAAACTATTTTAGAAGCGATTTTTTTTGGATTTAGTGAGATTCTCAATTATAAAATTATGAAGCGTGCCTTACTGATCGGTGCGCTTATTACGATTGTATGGTCTTTTATCGGCTATATGATCTGGGGTGAACTGGTCTCTTTTGCTGCTTATTTTATAGACCTTGTTCCTTTTTCCATGCTTCGTGCAAACGGAGCATGGATCCTCTCCTCTTTTTTATGGTTTTCTCTTGTACTTGTGACCTTTGCTTTGATTTTGGCCTTTTTTGGCAATATGATCTTAGAAAAGGTTTCCAAAGAGAAATACAGTTCATTCTCTTTGCTTGTCGTCTTTGCAAGTGCTGCATTTTGGTCTATAATTTGGTTCTTTAAGGGCTCATATATTCATTCACAGTTTTTAAAGCTGCTTAACTGGCTGCCATTTGAGACGGTTCAGGCAAGCCTGGCATATTTGCTGGGACTCTATTTTGTCTAT
>JANTGW010000174.1 GCA_024762705.1 Sulfurimonas sp. | reverse complement strand
GAATCTGCACCCATTATCAAGTTTGTCAATGCACTTTTTTATCAGGCAATTAAAAAAAGAGCTTCAGATATTCATATAGAGGTGCAGGAGCATAAGGGAGAGGTGCGTTTTAGAATTGATGGGATGCTTGCGAAAAATGCCGATCTGGACAAAAAAATTGTCAATCTTATCATCAGCCGTATCAAGGTCATATCGAATTTGGATATTTCTGAGAAGAGAATTCCACAAGATGGACGAACGCAGGTCAAAGTATCGGGAGAAGTCTTGGATATTCGTGTTTCAGTGCTTCCTACTTTTTACGGTGAACGTGTTGTTATGCGTATTTTGATGCAAAGTTCGCAAATACCAAAAATTGATGAATTGGGATTCGATCACAGTATTATCTCAAATGTCAAAAAACTTTTGCAGGCCTCTCATGGAATTATTTTGGTAACAGGTCCTACGGGAAGTGGTAAAACAACCTCTTTACACTCTTTTTTACGGGAAGTGGAAGAACCGTATAAAAATCTGATAACCGTTGAAGATCCTGTAGAGTATAAATCCGATAAAATCGCGCAAATTCAGGTAAACGAAAAAGTAGGACTTACTTTTGCCTCTGCATTACGTTCAATACTGCGTCAGGACCCTGATGTTATTATGATCGGGGAGATACGTGATGAGGAAACGGCAGACATCTCCGTGCGGGCTGCTTTGACAGGACACTTGGTGTTTTCTACCCTGCATACGAACTCTGCTGCTGCGACAATTTCAAGACTTGCAGATATGGGCATAGAGCCTTTTTTGATCTCTTCTTCATTGCTAGGCATACTCGCACAAAGACTGGTTCGTATTCTTTGTTCTGAGTGTAAAGAGGAAGATGTCTTGGCTGAGAGCTTTCAAAAAGATTATAATTTGCCGAAAGATGCACCTATTTATAAGTCAAAAGGGTGCAGCAAGTGTAATTACAGCGGTTTTAGCGGGAGAAAGTCCATTGGTGAACTGCTTATACTAGACGATGCCATAAAAGACCTTCTCAAAGAGACAACGGATGAGCACAGTATAAAAAATACACTGATAAAAAGAGGCTTTCATACGATTTCGCATCAGTTACGTGAATTACTGCTTGCAGGTGAGACATCACTCGAAGAGGCTATACGTATTGGTTTGTAAAAAAGCATTTACTCTTATAGAGGTTATGGTAGCTGTTATGATAGTTTCTGTTGTTATCGCAGGTACGATTTCATTGCGCGGAAACTCGAGTACTCTGCTGTTGAACCTGCAAAAGGAGATGAACAACATTCAATACGTCAGCTTTTTGCCATGGAGTAAAGAAAGTGGTTTGGAACCTGCCAAAACGAATTTGTACAGACTCGCTGGAGAACCTGATACAGACAATGACCTGCGTCGAAAGCTCAAAAATATTCCGATTAAGATAGAGTATCAAAAAATACACAGCTATGAAATGGATGATACAACCTTGGAACTTGGAGAAACAACTCTGATGAATAATGAGATTCAAATCTCCTTAAAAAGGATCTCTCAACAATGAAAAGGAGGGCCTTTACTCTTATAGAGCTTATGATCTCTATAATGATATTATCTGTTTTGATGCTTTTTCTATATAAGAGCTATACAGACCTTAATAAGGCCAACAAAACTTATGCGAAAGCAGTGGAAGAGTTACATGATGCATCGCTTGTAAAACAGACACTCTATTTGGATATATTGTTGTCTTCAAAAAAGAGCGTTCTTGTCACCCATGAAAGTAGCAAATACGATTTTGTCTCTTTTTCAACGGAGCACTCCCTGCATAGACTGATAAAGCCATATGTGGCTTATGTCGTCAAAGATACGAATCTGTATAGAGTTGAGTCAAATAAAGAGATAAATACTTCTATTATTTCAAGGGAGCAACCAATCATTGTTGACAGAATAGGTGACATAAAAAAGTTTAAAATTTATCCATCTAAAAATGCAGATGGTGTTGTTTTGATTGAGGCTGCATTTAAGAATATGGCACCAACCATATTCAAGGTAAAGGCCTTGAACTAATCTTCTCTATATTTGGATATTCCACAGGGTTGATTCGGTGTAGGTGGATGCTCTTTGAGGTAGATAAGATCTTCCAAAGTCTGATCCAAAACCCTTTTTTGTTGTAAGATAGGCAGCATTAAATTGTCTTTTTCATTGAGGGGAATGTTCCAGTCAAGCAGGATTTTTTGTACTTCATCGTCAAGTTCTTTGAGAGCATTTTCTATATGTTTTATTGAATTCATAAAAAAAGTATAGCAAAAAAAAGCAACGATTAAAAAAAGTTTGGGTATAATCGCATTTCCAAAATTTTACGAAAAGGATTATCGATGCCAAAAATGAAATCGGTAAAAGGCGCTGTAAAGCGTTTTAAAGTTAAGAAAAATGGTCAAGTTAAACGTGGAACAGCGTTTAGAAGCCATATCTTGACAAAACAAGATGCAAAAACTCGTCGTAGACAACATACTCCAAAAGTTGTTGCTAAGTCAGATGTAAAAGCAATTAAGGAAATGATCGTTAGCTAGTAAGCTGATAGATCTTAATCTCCAACTTCTTTTAAAAAGTTGGGCAAGACCACCAAAGTAGTGGCACCTTGACTACATGTAAAGTAGCTGGGTAAAGAAACAAAAGGAAAGACATGCCAAGAGTTAAAACAGGTGTTGTTCGTAGAAGAAGACACAAAAAGATACTAAAATTAGCGAAAGGTTTTTACAGCGGTCGCCGTAAACACTTCAGAAAAGCTAAAGAGCAATTAGAACGTTCAATGATGTATGCGTTCCGTGACAGAAAGCAGAAAAAACGTGAGTTCCGTAAACTATGGATCATCCGTATCAATGCAGCGGCTCGCCTAAACGGTATGAACTATTCAACTTTCATGAATGGTCTACATAGATCTGGTATCGAACTTGATCGTAAAATTCTT
>JANTGW010000173.1 GCA_024762705.1 Sulfurimonas sp. | reverse complement strand
ACAAATGGTAAAGATGAAAAGGCAAAAGATAAACTGGCTGAGGGGCAAGCACTATGGAAGAATGGTGCGCTTGATATAGCACTCTTGTATTTAGAAGAAGCAGTTAGAATTGATCCATCTAATGAACAAACAGCCAAAGTATTAAAAAGTATGGAGTTACAAAAGCAAAAGATTGATGAATTATTGAACAGAGTTGATGAATTTTTAAATAGATCAAACTATAAAGATGCAAAGAGAAGCCTAGAGAAGGCTTCTATGATCAATGATCAATATGGGAGATACAAAAAAGTGCTTCAAGTGCTTCAAGAGATGGGAGAAATTTAATGTTGTATTTTAATTATAGAACAAGACTGATATCGCATTTGGCAGTATTACTATGGATAATATTGGTTTTATTCTGTAGTTCTGCAGTGGCTGATGAGAAACAAACACCTTATGTTGCCACAGATCTGAAAGCTACTTTTGCTGTGCTCGATAAACAGATACGAGAGGAAAATCAATATCTTTCCAAAATGATTACTGCATGTGAAAAAATGAAAACACAACATGATGTGGATGGGTGGATTAAAAAAACAATGGGCATGAAACTCCCTGAACCCAAGATTATGAGACAAGTGCTACTTGAAGAAAAGAATGGCATAGCATCACTTGAAGACTTTCGGTACAAACTTGAGCAACTCTTAAGCAGAACTCGTAGTATGGCTAGTCAAGAGTGTCAAGCTGCTAGCCAGGCTACGCAACCATCGGAAATACAAAAGACTATATCTTCCGAACTGCAGCATCGTGTTGTTCAAGCTGAGAGGCTGTATAAAAAGGCTGATGATCAGGGTACCAATGTTATTTCTTTGTTATCAGACCATTCAAGAATCCCATCACCAAAGAGTTATCATGATGAGTTAAATGCAGGAAGTACGCGTTTGGCAACAGAGTGCGAGGAATCTGCAGATGTTTACCGACGTTTTCTGCGTTCATCTTTATTTGGTAATGTGTATCGAAAAGATAATCAAACTTTTTTGCAGATAGAATCCAGGTTGAAACGTGCAAAAGAGCTGTTAAAAGAAGCAAAAGAAGCTGGCTATGAACATGCGGATATCTACCAGTATCGTTTAGAGGAATTTACCAAGACGGTAAAAAAAATTACAATGCAACATGACAAGCACGAGCATTGCAGTAAAAGATATGATCATATACTTAATGCATGTTATAAGTTCGTTAGTGATCATAGATATAAAAATCTCGAAAAGATAAAGTATGAGTATAATAAACTAAGAGATGGGATTTTACAACTTCGCAAAGAGAAACTTGCCAAAGTAAAGTCGGGTATGCAAAACATTACACAAAACAAAGAGCTAGTCATTAAAGCAGTAGCAGGTGCAAAAAACTGTTTGAAGGCTGCACAAGCGAAGTTCCCCGAAGGACCATCTCCTGAAGCCCTAAAAGAAGCAACAGCTATAAAAGCTTCGTGTGAGAGGGGAGCCAACAGTACCGGTATCGCAAAGTTGAGTATGCCACGATATGCTAAAGTGCCTGGAGTCGGCAAGAAGATCTCTGATCTTCGCAAAGTTAACAGTGCTCTGGCAAAAGAAGCATCGTCCAGTGCCGATGGCGTACAAGCCTATCGCAAGGGTAAAGCAGACGATGCCATAGCAGCACTAAATAAAGCACAAAGAGACCTTGATAGTGTCAGTTCAGTGATACAGTGTACTGCACGGGAGAACAAGATAAAAATACGTATAGCCAAGGCTATACGTTTCAAGAAGGCCCTTTCTGAGGTAGAGAGTGCGATCTCCGGATGTGAGCGTAGAGCACTAAAAAAAGTACAGCAACTCTACGGAAAAGATACACACCCAGTACTAAAGAGAAAAATCTCCCATGTCCGCAAGCAGCTGAAACTACTGCAAAAGTTCCAAGATGCCGGAAATGCCTATCGCAATAACGAGTTAGATACATTTGTGCATATCATGCAACAAGTCAATGGAAAGGGTGCAGCTATTGCTTGTGGCCGACTGGATAAAAAAGCCCAAAAACAAATCGAGATGATAGAGCAAGCCAAAAAGGATCAGGCACGTGTTACTCGATTGGCTGTAGCATGCAGGTTGAGTGCTTTACGTGAACTAGAAAGCCGATACCGTAGGGAATCAGACACAATTACTCTGGCAAAAGAGATCTATGTGGCGGCAGTCGATGCGATCAATGATTGTAAACGCAAAGAGAGCGAAAGAAGAGCTGAAGAAGAAAAGAAGAAAGCTAAAAAAGAAGCCGAAGCAAAGAGAAAAGCAGAGGCTGAAGAAAGAACAAAGAGAGCCCAAGAAGAGGCTGAAAAAGAAAATGCCCAAAAACAGCCATCAGCTAATTCCTCAGATATCTATAATGAGGCACTCAAATTAAGACCCACATGTAATCCTATTGCAGATGGATTAATCTTGATGTATCTAAAAGATCCCAGTTTTTTCGATGATCCCAGGATTGCAAAAGGAATGATAGAAATATCAAAAAAATTGAAGCACCCAAGTTTTTCAGATGATGCCAACCTGACAAAACGTATTCATGAGTTTGAACAGGCCACACTCGTTTATAAAAGTCTTAAGGCACAGCATCTTTATAAAAAAGGGCTTGTAGGTTTAGATGGGAAACAAGATGCTGTAACTCCAGCAATTAAAAAGGATATAAAAAGTCTTGAGGTGTTTGCCAGCAAATATAAATTAAACTGTGATGAAACTATTGGGAAATTTTCAAAAGCGACCGATAAGGTACAAAAGCTTCGTGATACATTGAATGAACTAAAAGGCATCACCACTAGATGTGACAAAGAAGAATTAAAACAAACTGAAAAAATATACACTGATATTTATAATAATAGCAAACATGAAAAATATGTTTCTGAAGACTTGTATGGTTTGCAGATGTTTGGTGGTAAATTGCATGAATTAATACGTGAAGAGCTAGATCCTATAAATAACCAGCTTTT
>JANTGW010000172.1 GCA_024762705.1 Sulfurimonas sp. | reverse complement strand
CTGTGATAGCCTCTGTGTGAACCGTTATAGACTCTCGCTGTGCCAAAATCACTCGTTATTTCACTTTGCATCGGCACAATAAATTTTGAATGCAGATAACTCTTTGCGGTGACTGTATGGTAAATCTTCATAGCTTCACTATACTCTTTAGCAATTCTTTTTTTAACTTTAGGCAGTTTTGGGCGTACCTTGGAACTATCTACATGTAAGGTCTCTTTTTTATATTTTGCATTATAGACCTTCAGTGGTATAGTCTCATATCTTTTTTTTCCATTTTGGGTGTATAGCACTTCTATCTGTTTTTGTCCCGGTTTTTCATAATAAGAAACCGGAACGAGAGCATAGTATTCATTTTTATTAACTGGATTTGCAAAAAGTTTGATTTTCCTTTTCTCAAAAACAATTTCTTTGTAATCAATTCCTTCTTCTTTGGGGAATTTTATCAATGCTGTCTTTCCGTTTCCAACCTCATCACTAACCAGCTTTACATGTAAGGCCGCGACAGATGATACCAACAGACAAAGGAGAAAGAAAAACTTCATTAATAATCCTTCATTGCCCTTGCTATATCTCTTTTTTGATCTTTTTCTTTGAGATCATTTCGCTTGTCATGTAAAAGTTTTCCTTTTGCAATCGCAATCTGCAGTTTTACTATATTTCTTTTATTGAAATATAGCTGTAAAGGCACTATGGTATACCCATCACGGGCAACTGCTTTTTGCAGTTTTTCCAACTCTTTTTTGTGTAAAAGCAGTTTTCTTGGTCCCCTCTCTTCATGCCCGTAGTAATGATGAGTAGTATCAAGTCGTCCAATGTGTGCATTAAACAAAAATGCTTCTCCGTTAACAAAGCGGATAAAACTGTCTTTTAAATTTACGCGATGCGCCCTGATGCCTTTGACTTCACTGCCTGTAAGCACAAGTCCTGCTTCAAACTTCTCTTCTATAAAATAGTCATGATATGCTTTTTTATTTTTTGCTATTGTTTCACCCATATTTACTTCTCTTTTATTTTAAAAAAACTACTTCCGCTACCACTGAAATAGTATCCGTACTTATAATATTTTTCTAAATTTTTATACTCTTGCAATGCAGGCAAGAACAGATCGTTCGCTTCTTTTGCTTCCATCTCATTTAATACATCCAATGAAGACTTTTTTCTCAAGGCATCTGCAGTAAAACCGTCCAGAGGTGCATAAAAGTTTTCTCGGTATGCTTTATAAACCTTAGGCGTACTTATCTGCACATCAGGTGTACATATATCAAACGACATACTCTCTTCATCAAAAGCTTCAACTACTTCACCTATGCCACTTACATTGGCACTCTCATATCCATAAATAAAAAACGGTACATCTGCGCCTACATGTAAACCTATTTTTGCAAGTTCATTTAAACTCAGTCCCAAGTGCAAGACTTCGTTACACATTTTCAAATACGTTGCAGCATCGCTACTTCCCCCGCCAAGACCGGCAAATGCCGGAATATTTTTCTCCACTGAAACTGCATAAGTTCTCATCAACTTTTCAAGAGCCTCACTTGATGTCGCTTCTTTGAGAGCTACATAGGCTTTATATATAGTATTTTGCTTTGTCTCACATGAAAAATCGCCAATAATCTTAAATTCATTAGCTTTTGCCTCAACATCTTTTTTCGAGACAAAAGAGAGTTCATCGTATAAATCATTAACACGTACAAACCTTGAAATTATTTCATGATATTCATCTCTTTTGCCTGTTACTTTCAAAAATATATTGACTTTGGCATAGGCTTTATACTTTTTCATAAAAATTTCTACTTTCTAAGTATTTCATTCAAAGAGGCAATATCGGTCTCACTTGCCTCTTTCATTGAAGCTGCCTTGTTTGTCTCTTTTACCTCTTCTATCAGTTCATTTCTGATAATTGAGATTTCTTGCGGAGCATCAATCCCTAATTTGACGACGCCATTTTCTACTGAAATAACTTTCACGACAATATTCTCACCGATTACTATTGATTCATCCGTTTTTCTTGCAAGTACTAACATTCTATCCTGCCTAATTCATATTTTACTTGAGCATTTTGTATTGTAATAATGGAAATAGTATCGCCATTATCCAACCAGTAACTTCCATCTTCTTGCAATTTTAGATCTTCTAAAGCAAGAACTCTTCCATACTTCACATTTTGCGCATCACCCAGATAATAGTTTTGTCTAATATTTAAAGACTCTTTAATATTCAAGGCCTTTTCGTTCTCATACGTAAACTGCCCTTCATTGAGTCTCTCAAGCATACTTAAACTGCCATTTTCTATACCCAGTTTTTGTGCAATAATGCGGCCAAGAGAGCGAATATATGTTCCCTCACTCACAGTTGCTTCAAAAGTAACAAAAGGATGTGAATAACTTACAAGCTTTATATCATAAATAGTTGAACGAACTTTATTGAGCACAACTTCTTTGCCTGCACGTGCCAGGTCATAAGCGCGCTGTCCATTGATACGTTTTGCACTGAAGATAGGCGGTTCATATTCCAATTCACCTTTTAAAGAAACAAGAGCCTCTTCAATCTGCTTTACATGTAACTCCTCAGGCAATATGACTCTTTCGATCATTTCTGTATCTAGAGTATCGCTTTTTGCACCCAGCCATAAGGTTGCTTTGTATCTTTTTGGCGCCTTGTTAAGAAACCTGAAAAGCTTTGTATATGAGCCAAAACCCACCAAAAGCACACCTTTTGCAAATGGATCAAGCGTCCCGGCAAAACCTGCTTTTTTATTCTGATATTTGTTTTTCAAACTATACAGATACTTGTTTGAACCGATTCCAGAAGGCTTATAGGCAACAAATAAACGATTCATAGCTTCTCAACGAATGATGCAAGAATATCACGTTTTGTTCCTGCAAAATTAATATTTAGTTTAAATTCCCGTCCTGATTTACTGACTCCAATAATGCGCCCTGTCCCAAAAATCTTATGACGGACCAG
>JANTGW010000171.1 GCA_024762705.1 Sulfurimonas sp. | reverse complement strand
TTCTGCTCTTAACTTCGAAACATCTTGTAAAAAACTTTATGATTGCAAACAGGTTTGCAATAAGTATTACAATAATAACCAAGTTTACCGATACTCCAATTTCGACTAATAATAAATATAGAAAATAACTTGCAAGCATAAATGCTATTATCTGCAAAAATAAAAAAAGTATTGGTAAAATGTTCGATTTATGTCTTCTATCGTGCATTGTGATCTCCTCTTTTACATCTTGCAGTTACATGTAAATATAACAATTGTAACTGAATGAAAATAAAAGTCATATAAATATCTCTTATTAATCTATCTTCTTCTATATGATAATGCCTCAAGTATATGCTTTTTTTCAATAACATCTGATTTGTCTAAATCTGCAATCGTTCGGGCTACTTTTTGCACTTTTTTAATACTTCTGAATGAAAGTGAGAACCTTTCTGTAGCTGCTTGTAAGATCTCAGTTGATTCATCATTTAATCTGCAAAAAATATCCAGTTCTTTATCTGACAAGTATGCGTTAAAATCTTTTTGGCCTCGCTGCTTACAAAATATATGCGCTTCGACTACCATTTTATGCATCTCTTTTGATGAAAAACTTGCCTTATCCTCAGGGGTGACATTTTGCATCACAACATTGAGATCTATTCTGTCCAAAAAAGGCTCTGAAAGTCTATTTTTATATTTTTGAACTTCCAAATCACTGCACCTGCATTCTTTGTCAATATCTAACAAGTTTCCGCAAGGACATGGGTTCATCGCTCCTACAAATAAAAATTTTGCAGGGTATTCTACTTTTGAGTTTACTCTTGAAATTCTGATTTTTGCGTCCTGCATTGGTTCTCTGAGTGACTCTAAAACTGCTTTTGAAAAGTGTGGTAGTTCATCAAAGAAAAGTATACCGTTGTTTGCAAGCCCTACTTCTCCAATTTTAGCCTTATGGCTTCCTCCACCGAATATACTCGCAGGTGTTGAACTGTGATGCGGATTTTTCAACGTTCTGTACGGTTTAAATGCCGGCTCGTATCCTTCTATCACTTCCAGTTTGGCCACATCCAAAATTTCACTTGCTGTCATTGGCGGCAATATATAACGCAATCTATTTGCAATCATGCTTTTACCACATCCAGGACTCCCTTCAAGTAATATATTATGAAATCCTGCAGCTGCTATTAAAGCTGCTCTTTTAGCGATATCCTGCCCTTTAACATCTATAAAATCCTCTGCATACTCTTTGACATAATAATATTTCTGTGTGCCTATTTCATAATACGGATAATCTATGTCGCTTTGTTTTATATTTGGCAATGCACTCTCTTGATTTTGAAGCAATGTAACTGCTTCATTTAAATTTTTCACACCGTAAAATGCAACATTGGGAATTTTAGAAAGTTTTTGCAAGGACTCATACGGAACAACAGCTTTTGATATAAGTCCTTGATTTGCCAAAGAAAGTATTAATGGGTACAGCTGGATATTTTCTTTAACACTACCGTCAAGTCCAAGTTCTCCAAATACAAACCACTCATTCAAATCAGTGTCGTTGTCATTTAAAAGTATCAATAAAGCCATGCTTAAATCAAATTGCGAACCTGACTTGACAAGTTCTGATGGGGCTAACAAAAAAGTAATTCGTTTGGGAGGGAAAGAAAAGTCGTTACTCAAAAGTGCCGATTTTACCCGTTCTTTTGATTCTGTAATCGCAGTGGATGCCATACCTACTATTGAAAATGACGGCAAGCCTTTCGTAAGTGTTGACTCCACATCAACGATTTTAGCATCTATTCCTTCATATGTTGCGCAACGGACTTTTTTCATAACACCGACCTTCTTTTAGTTGGTTTTATGATAGCCTATTGCTTTACATGTAAAGAATAATATGACAAATTGTCATTTTATTTAGCTTGTTTTTTCTCTTTTTGCATTCTTTTGTATTCTTTTTCAAACTTTTTACGGCGTGAATAGGAAAGTTTATCTATAAAAAGAACACCATCTAAATGGTCCATTTCATGTTGGATAGCTATTGCCAAAAGTCCATCTGCATCCAATACTTTTGTATTACCGTATCTATCCTGATAGTTGATAACAATATTTTCATAGCGCTTGACATCTTCATAAAACTGAGGCACACTCAAGCAGCCTTCTTGATAAGTAGTTTCTCCGCTTTTATGTGTCATAACCGGATTGATAATCTCAATTAGATTTTCAGGGGGCTGTTCTCCCTCTTCATCCGGAATATTAAGTATCAATGCTCTAATTGGATGTGCAACCTGAATTGCAGCAAGACCAATACCATTTGTGTTCATCATCAAAGGATTCATCGCATCTAAAAGCTTATGCAGTGAATCATCAAACTCTTTTACTTCACAAGACTTTTCTCTCAATCTCTTATCAGGATATTCTACTATGCTCAAATTCATCTTATAAAACCTATTTCCTATCTTAAGATCTCAAAGAAACGGCATAATCCATATTTTTTTGCTCATATGCTTTTTGAATACCGTCCATTGCACTTACTACAATTTCTTCAACAGAATGTTCTGCATCTATATTTGTTACGCCGATAGAAATTTTCAGCTGAATTTCTCTGTCTGCCAAAAAGAAGTTAGAATTAGAAACCAGCTCACATAATCTTTCACTTGCTTTTTTAGCACTCTCAATGTCTGTATGCTTCAACAGCATTGCAAAGACACCATTACCATAATGAGACACTATATCACTTCGTCTTGAAGTTTTCAGTAGTAGTCTTGCAATTGTTCTCGTCATAAGCAAGATTGCTTTTTCATTATTTACGCTTTTTTTAAGCTCCTTGGAAAGTTCCAGCATGATGAGTGAACTTTTATGATTAAACTCTTTAATCAGCCCAATTTCCTGCTCAATTTTTGTAAGCAGATAGCGCTTGTTATAGACTCCGAATTTATTGTCAAATATAGTCTCATTTTCAACACTTTTAACGATTTTCGCAGTATCATCATAAATTGTTTTCATTTGAGAGCTTTGCGTTTTTAAAATCGA
>JANTGW010000170.1 GCA_024762705.1 Sulfurimonas sp. | reverse complement strand
GGGCTTGATGCGTTTAGGTTTATCATGAATGATGAGCGTATGGATGATATACCGCTAATATTGGAAACAATAGATGAAACATTATGGCCTGAAGAGATAAAACTTTTATATTCGTTTGCAGACAAATGAAAAAAATAGCGTTAATGTCACTTGTGGCAAGTTCAATTGTAATGGCAGGCGGATACAAAATTCCGGAAACTTCAACAAACTCGGTAGCACTCGGTGGTGCAAATGTAGCACATGTAAAGGGTGCAGATGCTGCTTATGATAATCCGGCAAATATGATATTTATGGATGATGCGCAGCAGGCAGAAATTGACTTGATGTAAATAGGACTAAGTTCTACGAATTTTCAAGGAACATATGCAAAAACTCTTACTGGGGCAGAAAATTTAGATGCAGAAAAACAGAACTTTATAATTCCTTCTGTGCACTATGTTTCTCCAAAACTTGGAGAGAATAATGTACGTGTCGGACTAAGTATAGCTGTTCCAGGTGGACTCAGCAGAAAATGGGAAGAAGGTTCTGCGAAACTGGTTTCCCAAGAGTTCACACTGGAGATCGTGGAAGTGAATCCGACTGTTGCGTATGAAATTACAGATAAACTGGCAGTAGCTTTTGGTTTTAGAGCTGTACATACAAGTGGTGTTGTAAAGAGTAGTGAAACAGCGATAGTGAATGCATCGCCTTTGGCGACAGCATATGCAAGCCGTGATCTAGAAGGCGATTCTTTAGATTTTGGATACAACCTTGCTTTGGCTTATCATCCAACTAAAGCACTGGAACTGGCTCTGACATATCGCTCAAACGTAAATCTGACAGTGGAAGGAAGTGCAAAACTTTCTGCTTCAGATGCAACATTGGTTTCATCTCCAAGTACAGTAATTATACCAGGGGCTTCATACAATGGTGAGGCAAGTGTAAGTATTCCTCTACCTGCAACTCTTATAGCAGCAGCGGCATATACATTCTCGACAAAAACAACGGTAGAACTTGTTTATGAAAGAGCGTACTGGTCAGCGTACCAATCACTCGATTTTCAGTATGACGGTACATTAACACATCCTGTGCTAGTAAGTGCTTTTGATAATCCTAAGCCAAAAGAGTGGAAAGACACAAATACATTTCGTTTGGGTATAACACAAGAACTTGACAGTCTTACATTAAGAGCAGGTGCCATCTATGATGAGACACCGACACCTGATGCAACACTCAATTTTGAATCACCGGGAAGCGATGCATACTCATTCTCATTTGGTGGACGTTATCAAATAAATGATAAAATAGATGTAGGTTTATCGGCATTGTACTCCATTAAAAAAGACAGAACGGTGACAACACCACCTAATATCAATGGAGTCGACGGTACATTCAGTAACTCTAGAGCACTGCTTGTCTCAGCCGGCCTAGGTTATAAATTTTAAGGAAATAATTGAAAACATTAGTTAACTTTTTAAACGAAAAAGAGATTGAAAAATCGGAAATTTTTATACATTTGAAATGTAGTGTCAATGAAGCAAAAATTTTGCAATACATTGCACACAGATACATGAAAGGACAAGACGATGTGCTTGTTCTTGACATCTTGCAAGATCTCTATAAAAGTGAAAATTATGAACACTTGGATCACCTTAGAGAACTGAAAAGTTTACTCGAGCTCGGATGGCTGCATCAGCAAAGCTTCACTCCTGTCAAAATAGCAGATGTTACACCATTAGAACTGCTTAATACTGCTGTAGGATTGACTCCTGCGTTTTTAAAACTTCTGCAAGACGGAACACTTGATCTGGATTTACCTGAAGTAAAACCTTATTCTGATCACCTTGAGTATCTTCAGGATCAGTTTTTTAGAATAGAACTCTATCAAAAAATGAGCGTTATACGCCAAAATGTACATGAACACTCTTTGGGTATAGACAGACTACAAAATAAACTAAAACTCCTTGAACAACGTATTGAAGAGCGTGTGAAACAGACCTCTGAAAATCTTGTACTTGATAAATTCTTCAAACAGAAGAAAATGAGCAATTATGAACAGGTGATATTCATCGCACTGCTTCGTGAAGAGTATGGTTCAACCGACTCATCACTCAGAGAGATGAATACACTCATAGATCTGATTTCACTTGATGAGTATGAACGTATAAAGAACCGTTCACTTTTAGAAGAGGGATCAAATCTTTTGAGTAACGGTATTATAGATTACGAAGAGATGCTTAATCCATTTGGCGGTATCAGCCGTTCGTTTTATATAGTCGATGATGTATTGCAAAGCATCATACATCCCCAAAAGACCAAAAAAGTAACACGTTTAAAGTTAAATGCTTTGGTAGAAGAACAGGATATCTTTGAACTTGTTGAGAGCGAAACATCTTTAGATGATGTAGTACTCAATAAAAAAACGAAAGAGACACTTGAAAACCTGATGAAGCAGGTAGATAAAGAAGTGGTTACACGTCTTGTAAAATGGGGTATAAAAGATAAGAAAAGCGGCATAGATGCACGTATAATCTTTTATGGACCTGCAGGTACGGGGAAAACGATGACTGCGTATTCTTTGGCAAAATCACTCAAACGTCAGGTGCTGGCATTTGATTGTTCAAAAATTCTTTCCATGTATGTAGGTGAGAGTGAAAAAAATGTTCGTAAAATTTTCGATACCTTTTATGAACTCAGTGAAAAAACAAAAACAGAGCCTATACTGTTACTAAATGAAGCAGACCAATTTTTAGGTGCAAGAAGTAGCGGTAATATTACTGGTTCAGATCAGATGCACAACCAAATGCAAAACATCTTTTTGGAACAAATTGAAAACTTTCGCGGTATGCTCATAGCGACGACTAACTTACTTGAAAATATAGACAAAGCATTTTCAAGACGCTTTAATTACAAGATAGAGTTTAAAAAACCTGACAAAGAACAGAGACTGGAACTCTGGAAAAAGATGCTTCCAAAAGATGCTCCATATGAAGAAAATTTCAATGTTGAGGCACTTGCAGAGTATTCA
>JANTGW010000169.1 GCA_024762705.1 Sulfurimonas sp. | reverse complement strand
AAAAATCTCAAAAGTGCTACGGCAATTTCAACCATCATTCACCCAAATAACCCGCATGTACCCTCAATACATATGCACATCAGTCTCACTGAACTGCGAAATGCACCTTCTTACTGGCGTGTTATGGCTGACTTGAACCCAAGTATAATAAATGAGGATGACAAAAAAACCTTCGATGCTGCTCTTAAAAACCTTGTCGGAAAAAACTATGAAATGGGTGCAGCACAGGGAAATAAGTATTTTATGATTCCTGTCTTGCAGCGCACGCGTGGAATTTCTCATTTTTATCTTGAAAATTATAAAACTACCGATGCACAAGCCGATGCCGATTTTGCTAAAAACTTTGGCGAAGGTATCATAGATACTTACATAAACATTATCGAAAAAGCCATGAAAACAAGAACTGAAATATCAAAAGAAGATATACAGCAACAACTCGATTACCACACGCTTTATCTTTTTCAGGTCTTGACACTTGATAGAGGAACAACATCAGGACTGCTGGTACACGATCAAAATGATGTCGGTATCATGGGTTCATTGCCTTTACATGTAAATAAAGAGCTACTGCTTTCTTGGAAAGAAAAAGTGCCAAAGCCTCAAGATGAATTAGTACAAAATCTTGCCAACTGTATAGATTCTGACGGTGTTGTAGATGTAAACGTAAAAGAAAAACTTGCACAGACCGTTCGAGAACACTATAAAAAGCGCCCCGAAGCTCTTTGTATGCAGGCAAGTGGTCACACCATACCAAGCACAGTATCAAATCATAGCGATTAAGGTATCTTAAAATCTATCTTGAAAATGTGTAAAGAGGTAATCCTCACTTTTCACACTTGCATGACATGAAATACAGCTTTGTGTGCCTTTTGTCCAAGGTTTGTAGCCCTCTTTTGTTTTTATAAAACGTGCATAACCCCAGTGATCGCCGTTATGGTTGAATTTTTTACTATTTTTGACCATATACTCAACTCTTTGAATCTTATCAGCTTCAAGTGCACCAGGCCAACTCCACATTTTTTTCACACTCCAGCCAATCTTCACAACTTTACTGCCCTCGGGCATAACTTTTGCATGATGAGTCAGTGCATTATAAGCTACAGGATTTGCTAAAATGTAGCGTATCTCATTTTTATCTGTTCTAAAGTGCGTCGCGACAACTTTATAATTTTGATAACCTTCTATCTCTTTAAAGGACAAATTGTTTTCCGGCATTTTCAAGTCCGGTACACTCGCATTGTCCGTCAAATAAACATCAGACTCTGCGAATAAACCTGAAATTAAAACTGCTGATAATAAAACTTTTGTTACTGTTCTCATAATATACCTCTTTTTTTTAAGATAGCTGTACTATATCACGTAATAGTAAAAGCTATGTAAAAAATCAAACCTGTGTATACAGCCACTCTTTTTTGGAGTATAAATACCAGTAAATAATGCCTTTGATGAGTGTTTCAATGTTCATAATGACGAAGATTATAACCACACCGTAGCCCATATGATACGCCACATATGAAGGAATCACGCGAAACAGCCATAAAGAAGAAACATTCACTTTAAGCGTTGTCTTCGTTGCACCAGCACCTCGAAGTGCAGCAGAGTAAACGAACATAATTGCAAGAGGAATTTGTGCCAGTCCGACAAGAATGAGGTACTGTGATGCCACTGCAATGGTCAAAGTATCTTTGGTAAAAAAACTGACTAAAAATTCAGGGAAAAGTATCATCACAAGACCGACACTGCCCATAAACACATAAGCAATCCTTCCTGAAATTATGCCCATGTTATAAGCTTTGTCAAACTGCTTTGCACCTATGTTTTGCCCAACTAAAGCCATCGCGGCGATGGCAAAACCAAACCCGGGCATAAAAGCGATACCTTCAACACGAAGTCCTACCTGATAGCCTGCAAGTTCTGCCGTTCCATAAGCTGTAATGATGGATACAAAGACCAAAAAACTCATACTCGATATGCCGCGGTCAAGTGCTGCACTCCACCCTACTTTTAGTGCACGCTTAATATCTTTTACTCGTGTTATAGGCACAAAATCAAGGCTTGAATTCATCTTTTTTATCAAAATATAGTAAGCTAGTACATTAAATACATAAGAGATGACGGTTGCTATAGCTGCACCCTCTATACCCATAGCATCAAAGCCGAAATGACCAAATATCAACACATAATTCAAAAAAGCATTCATTGCAGCAGAAGTAAGTTTGATGTAAAAAGAACTTTTTGTATCTCCTGCAGCACTCAGGGCATTATAAAGAAGATTATCCAAAAATATTACTACTATCCCAAGTGAAAGTATTTGAAAGTAAAGTGTTCCCTGCTCTACAACAACAGGTGTCGCGCCCATCCATGTATAAAAATATTCACTGCCAAAGTAACCTCCGGCTGTTATAAAAACTGCCAAAATAATGGCAAGTATTACAAGAGAAAAAAGCAAAGCAGAAGCTCTTTTTTTCCTGCCTTGACCGATAAAACGTGAAATAAGAGCATTTCCACCGACAACATAAAGCGTCATCAAAACATTGACAATCATCATAAACTGCATACTCATGCCCACAGCTGCAAGAGCTGCAACGCTTACAGTCCCAACCATTAGCATATCGACAAGTACTTGAAGAATGTCTACAAGATGCTTAAGAGCTGCAGGAAAAGCAAGTGCAAATACTTTTTTTGTATCTTGTGAAATTATTTTTGAAATAATTGGGCTACCTCTTGCATCGTCAAAATAAGCTCATCTTTTGTACTAAACTCCAAAACTTTTTTATTTCTTACATTTTCTCCCGGCGGTGTATAATCAAAGACAAGTACATAATTTATAAACTTTACTTTATCTCCATACAGATCAAACCATTCCAAACTCATCTCAGCAATTTCACCCTGCATATCTATAACTACAGCTCCATATAGACGTGTCAGTTTTTCCAGACTTATCTCACCATCTTTTGACTTATATATCATTCTTTTCCTTCACTTATCTCTTTTATTTTCTGAGTATG
>JANTGW010000168.1 GCA_024762705.1 Sulfurimonas sp. | reverse complement strand
GGGGTAAGTTGCTCTGTAACCCGGAAATGTTTTACATATAAAAAAATGTTCTGAGCGCTTTTGCATGGTAGAAGTTTGAACAATGTCAGTACGGACATCTGATACATCATGTTCTTGAGCGTTAAGGTCAGAAAAACTCACATAACTGATTGCTGGAGTCTTAAAAAAATGAATTTCACGAATAACTTTTCGTTCTTTCAACTTTTTCCATAACGGTTCAACCAACTCAATTATTGCCTGCCTGTCATCTTCTTCGTAAGCATTTTTTATCAGTTCACTCGATGCCAAAAAAGCACTGATTCCATTAAGAAATGCTTTTTGATTCTCTATAATAGCATTAAACTCTGCTTTTCTGTTTTCATATGTATTTTTAGCCTCTTCTGCTTTGAGAGTCTGATAACTGTTATATCCATTGTATATGAATGCAAATGTTGTAAGAATAAATATTAAAAAAAACCATAAATAGTACTTTGTTTTCATGCCGAAGATTATATCATGAAAATGTTATAATCTTATTATGGGTTCAATAATCTTTTCAATTCTCAGTATTTATGTTTTTATTATTATGGGCTATCTCTCCAAGATGAGCTTCAAGGAGAAGATAGACGAGCGGACCATCACGCTTTTGAATGTCTATTTTCTACAGGTTTTTTTGACCTTTTGGGGGCTTTTGCTTCATCCTGTAGATATCACGCTGCTCTATGCACCGAGTATATACCTTGTTATAGTCATTTTTGTACTGCTTCTTTCAGCTCTTTTTGCTGCAAAGCTTTTTTCACATAAAAAAGAGTACTCCATCGCGATGGTCGCTTCCATCATAGGCAATACGGGAAATCTTGGTATTCCTCTAAACATAGCTATTTTTGGAGAAGCGTCCATTCCTTACACAACAGTTGTCAATCTCGTTAATGTGTTTGTGGTCTACACCATTGGTGTCTATTTTTATTCACGTGGGAACTTCGATGTCAAAACATCGCTTACAAATATTTTCAAACTTCCCATTCTGTGGGCAGCCATCATTGCCATATTGCTCAGTGTCAGCCACTACACACCTTCAGAGGAGATCATGAACATGCTCATGATGGGAGCCTATGCTTCTATGACAATGCAGCTCTTTTTATTTGGTATATATCTTTATGACATCAAAATCAAAGAGATCAACAAAAAGCTTATTGCATGGGTCATGTCCTTCAAGTTTATCATCTTACCACTCGTCGCCTTTGTTGTTTTGCTTAATATTGAGCTTGATTCTATGATAAAAGGGGTCATATTTATAGAGCTTCTTATGCCGCTAGCCGTTGCCAATGTCAATCTGGCATCTTTGTATGAGTGTGAACCAAAATTAGTCACTGCTCTGGTATTTATCTCGTCTGTTTTATTTTTAGGCGTTGTTTTTTTCGCGGTCAAACTACTGCAGTATCTGCACTAAACGTTAAGACGAACAGCTCAGCTTAATATTTTTGGCACCTGCCGGAGTCGGCTTTGCAAGGTATTCAAGTTCCGGGTGTTCATCAAAAGGTGCAAGTGCAACTTTAAGCAGGTCCCCAACCATGGAAAAGTCATACTCATTCGCTTTTTCAATGGCTTCTTGTAAAATATGGTTTTTAAGTATGTATTTCGGGTTTACATGCAACATACTTGTATGTCTCTGTTTCTCAGAAAAAGTCTCTTTTTTGAGTCTTTCATCATAGCTGTCAAGCCACCTGTCAAGATACTCTCTATAGACAGCACTATCTAGTAACTCTTGCCTGTTTCCATTATACACAGAGAGTTTTCTAAAGAACCCATTATAGTCCATGACTGCATTCTCCAAACTTCGCAGCATCAGTTTTAGCAACGACAAATCTTTTTCATCTTGTGTCTGTAACCCCATTCTTTTGTACATCAGTTGTGTGTACTCAGTCTCGTACACATCGCCGAAAGTATCTTCCAGCACTTCCAAAGTATCATCATGCTTTACTATAGGAGCAAGTGCCAAAGCAAGCTGCGACAAGTTCCAATGTGCAATGCCAGGCTGGCCTCTAAAACTGTAACGGCCCTGGGTATCAGAGTGATTACATATATAGTTCGGATCATAATCATCTAAAAATGCAAACGGTCCGTAGTCTATCGTTGCACCGTCTATTGCCATGTTATCTGTGTTCATCACCCCGTGATTAAACCCGTAAGCCTGCCATTTGGCCACTGTTTTAGCGGTATTTGCAACCACTTTGGCATACATTTTAAGATACCTGTCCGCTTCATCTTTTAACTCAGGATACGATTCTTCTATGACATAATCAGCAAGCTGTTGGAGTTTTTCGACCTCTCCGGCAGCATTAAAGTACTCAAAGCTCCCAAAACGCACCCATGTAGGTGAGAGCCGTAAAACGATGGCACCTTTTTCCCATCGTTCGCGTGCCACATCAGTATCGCTGCCTATAAGTGCCAAGGCTCTTGATGTTTCTATACCCAGACCATGCATTGCCTCAGACATCAAAAACTCGCGTATACTAGAACGCAGTACCGCTCTTCCATCGCCTTGTCGTGAATAGAGTGTCATTCCAGCACCTTTTATCTGCAGATTTTGTCCATTCACTTTGCCCAGATTAATGGCTCTGCCATCGCCCAGTCGCGGCACGAAATATCCAAACTGATGGCCGGCATAACACATTGCAAAGGTTTGTGAACCACTCAGTTTTTTCTCACCGTTAACAATATCAAGCAGTGCTTCATCAAGCTGTATATCTTCATCAACGCCTAGAAGTTCCGCGGCGTCTTGTGAGGTTGCGATGACAAAAGGTTTATGCAGCGGTGTCGGCTCTACTTTCTCATAAAAGAGTGGTGCTAAAGAAAGGTAAGGTGTGGTTAGTTGTAAATCTGAAAACTTCATAAAAAGAGTTTTATCAGGTATTGCATTAAAAAAAGCTACTTCTACAAACTAGTTCTGAAAACTCTAGAAACTTTTAAGTAAAAGATATTACACTCCGACTATGAATAAAGAACTCCAAACAGTATTTCGCTACCACGAAA
>JANTGW010000167.1 GCA_024762705.1 Sulfurimonas sp. | reverse complement strand
ATGTGCTTTTAGCGACAAAAGGACTTAATTACGGAATTGACTTTGCCGGTGGGACAGTCGTTCAGGTAAAATATGATACGAAAGCCCCAATCAACGCGATGCGTGAAAAACTCAAGTCCAACAAGCTTTTTGACGGTGCTTCCATCAGTGAGTTCGGTTCACCAGACGAAGTTGTCATACGTATGAAAACAACAACGGGAAATGTCACACAGGATATCGGTGATGTGACACGTGAAGTACTCAAGGGTACAGGAAACTTTGAAGTTCGTCGTGTAGATATAGTCGGTCCAAAAGTTGGTTCAGAACTGAAAGAGAAAGGAATAATGTCTTTAGTTTTAGCAGTGATTTCTATTCTTATATATGTTGCTTTCAGGTTTGAATGGCGTTTTGCAGTAGCTTCAATAGTTGCTCTTGTACATGATGTTTCCATTGCAATGGGGGCAGTTGCATTGTTTCAAATAGATGTGAATCTGGATGTTTTGGCTGCCGTACTTACTCTTTTGGGGTACTCACTCAATGATACGATTATTGTTTTTGACCGTATTCGTGAGGGAATTACAAAGTCTAAAAAAGCAAATCTTGCTGAGATCATCAATGAATCAATTACAAGAACATTGGCACGTACGACTTTAACATCATTAACGACATTCTTTGTTGTGTTCACATTGTTTATGTTTGGCGGAGAGATTATTCATGCCTTTGCATTTACACTCTTAGTGGGTATAATTGTAGGTACGTATTCGTCAATATTTGTTGCTTCGCCTATACTTATTTTCTTTGGCTTTGATGTAAAAGGTTACCATGCAAAACTAGCAGAAAAAGCAAAAAGAGAAGCAGAAAAAAATAGAATGCGAGAGCAGTTTGAATCAGGAGTTATGTAATGGATTGGGGTAAAGTTGTCTATGTTTTCTTTTCATTAATGAGTTTGACATCAATAGCAGGGTTTTTGTATGAAAATACTGCTATTTCATTGTTTATTGCGGCAAGTGTAAACCTTATTTCAACAATTTTGAAAATAGGCGTGAGAAATTTGCTTTCAGCAGAACTGTTGGCATCATCTTTAGTTGCTGATTTGCACTTGATTCCGGCATTTGTGTTTTTGGTGATTGTACAAAATGACACATGGGCGATCGCTTTGGCGATCGGTGCCTTGATAGCAAATGTTTTTTCAATGGGACTTGTTTACATTGAAAGCAGTAAAACACACGAAGAATATTAATTTAGTTTAGGAAAAATAAAATTGGAATATAGCGCGAAAAATATAGAAAAAAAATGGCAGGACTACTGGAAGCAAAATGAAAGCTTTGAGCCGAGTGAAGACTTTACACTAGAGAAAAAGTATATACTCTCAATGTTTCCGTTTCCAAGCGGACGCTTGCATATGGGACATGTCCGAAACTACTCTATAAGTGATGCATTTGCGCGTTATCACAGACAGCAGGGGAAAAATGTTCTACATCCCATAGGTTTTGACAGTTTTGGTATGCCTGCTGAAAATGCCGCTATAAAAAACGGCTCACATCCTAAAAGCTGGACCTATGATAATATAGATTATATGAAAAACGAGTTCTACTCGCTTGGGTTTTCTTTTTCTAGAAAGCGTGAATTCGCTACAAGTGATGAACTCTATACGAAATTTGAGCAGGGCTTTATTATCGATATGTACAATAAAGGTCTGTTATACCGTGAAAAAGGGATGCTCAACTGGTGTCCGCATGACCAGACGGTACTTGCGAACGAACAGGTTGTTGACGGTTGTTGCTGGCGATGTGATACTCCAATAGTTAAAAAAGATATGAACCAGTACTACTTTAAGATCACGGCTTATGCAGATGAGCTTTTAAATGATCTTAAAAAGCTTGAGAAAGGCTGGCCGAAACAGGTTTTGACTATGCAGGAAAACTGGATAGGAAAATCTAACGGACTTGCCTTTGATCTCTATTTTGACAAAGAGAGTCAGGACAAGCTCAAACACAAATTTGAGCGTTTTGATGTTTTTACAACTCGTCCAGACACTATTTACGGAGTAAGTTATACCGCCTTGGCTCCTGAACATGAGATTGTCAGCTATATGATTGAAAACAAACTGCTTAATGATGCTGTGATCGAGCAGATCCAGGCAATGAAAAATGCCTCTTCGATCGAGAGACAAAAAGAAAAATCAGGTGTATCTTTGGGATTACATGTAAAGCATCCTCTAACGGGTGAAGATATACCTGTCTGGGTAGCAAATTTTGTGTTAATGGATTATGGAAGCGGTGCGGTTATGGCTGTTCCTGCCCATGATGAAAGAGACTATGATTTTGCCAAAAAGTATGACCTTCCGATTAAAGCGGTCATCAAGCCTTTTAATGGCGAACATGATTTTTCAAAAGCTGCTTTTACGGAAGTCGGTGAACTTATCAACTCAGGTGATTTCACGGGTATGAACTCACAAAAAGCGCAAGAGCATATTATTGAAATGTTTGAGTGCAAAGGTATTGGAAAGAAGACGACCAATTACAAACTAAAAGATTGGGGTGTGAGCCGTCAAAGATACTGGGGAGCACCGATTCCTTTCATTCATTGTGACTCTTGCGGGCTTGTCATGGAGAAAAAAGAGAATCTTCCTGTTGCACTGCCTGAAGATGTAGAGATCACTGGTGAAGGAAATCCTTTAGAAAAACATCCGACATGGAAGTATTGCAAGTGTCCGCAGTGTGGTGGTGATGCAATTCGTGAAACAGATACGATGGATACATTTGTAGAGTCTTCTTGGTACTTTTTACGTTTTTGTGCCTCGCCTCAAAACTGGGAAAAAGAGGCTTTTTCAGCAGAACAGATCAAGTACTGGATGAGTGTAGATCATTACATCGGCGGAATTGAACATGCGATTTTACACTTGTTGTATGCAAGGTTCTTTACAAAAGTTTTCCGTGATTTAGGCTATGTTGATTTTGATGAACCATTTGAGAGACTGCTTACTCAGGGAATGGTGCTCAAAGACGGTGCAAAAATGAGTAAATCTAAAGGTAATACAGTTGACCCTGATG
>JANTGW010000166.1 GCA_024762705.1 Sulfurimonas sp. | reverse complement strand
ACTGCAGCATCAGCGAAAAAATAGAGCAACATCTGATTCTGTCCTTCTGAGGATTAAGATACACATCAATTTTTCCCGATATTTTCATACTGTCTCCATTTTTTATTTTAAGGCAAACGTTTAAAATGAGCAATCAAATAGCCGCCATAGAGCTTTTGATTGGCTCCACTGCTTTTGTTATACTTTTTAGTCTAGTAAGTCCATACTGTTTTGAATGCTCTCATCTATAAACTTACAAAGTTCATTTTTATTATTGATGGCTTTTAAATATTTATTTCTATGATCATTTTCAATAAGTGGAGGAACCATGTTGTTTTGTATAGCCTGAAAAGACATTATCAATCTTCCAACTCTTCCATTACCATCTGCAAACGGATGTATTCTTTCGAATAAGATATGAAATTCTGCCATATCCTCTAAGCGCATATTGTTGCTTTTAAATCTATATAAAAGATTTTCTATATCATTACTTATCATATGTGGTAAAGATAATTTTATATCAACACCTTTGATATATCTCTCGTCAGTTCTATAAGCTCCAATAGGCTTAGAAACATACTCCGGAGCCACTTTGAGAGCATCTTCAAACGTAATAGCGTGAATATCTTTGATAAAACTGCTTGTAATTATGTTATTTGGGTTTGTAGCTTCACGAACTATTACATCATAGGCTTTTGCAAAACCTAAAATGACAAGCTGTTCACCTAATGGCTTATGACCTGCTGTGTGTCCAAGCTCAAGTAACTCTTTTGTTTCACCAAAAGAAAGAGTTGTCCCTTCCATGGCATTTGAGTGATGAGTGATTGAGATACGAAGCTGTCTAAAAAGTTCTTCTCTTTGCTTTAGTGATAGTTCATCTAGTTTTTTCATCTATATTCCAATTCTATCAAGGCAGTGTTTTGCAGACCTGACCAGACTCAAGTCAAAAAGCCCTCTGAGATCCACAGGTAGTTTTCGGAGGTGCCCTAAAGTCAACAATGACTACAATAAGCTTATCATCTTCAATAAGATAAAAAAGTCTATAGTTTCCAACTCTGTATCTGTAATAACCTTCTAAGTTATCTTTTAACTTCTTTATATTTGAGCCATAAAATGGATTTTTTCTAAGTTGTGGATAAACAAAATTTTCAATCTTTGAGTAAAGCTTTTTATCTATCTTCTTTTTAACGTTCTCAAACGTTTTTGTTTCAGCGATTTGAAACTTAGGCAATGGTGTAATCACCATTTTTAAGGTCATCTAAACCACTCATCAGATTTTGAACAAGCTCTTTATCATCCATTATCTCAGACATCTCATCATTTTCTACAAATTGTGTTGATGTCAAATATTGCATCGTTGCAAACTCTATAAAATTTGAAAGGTTTCTTTTTTGACCTTCTGCTGCAAGTTTTATCATATCGTAGACTGAATCATCTACTCTCATTGTGACTGTTTTCATTGATGAGTCCTTTGAATATTAATCCCAACTATTGTATTCAAATTTATTCAGTTTGTCAACTGGTTCATATTCATATAGCGCCGCATTCAGGTGCGCCGTAGGCGTCACCTAGAATGACTTGTTATGCGTAACGCTATTTGCTAGTTGCGGCCTTGCTCAATTTACCCAAAATATTAGATACTTTATTGATGACCTTATCACAGTTCTGAATATCATGACGTTTTTTCAGGTAGCCTGGATCATTGTATGAAAACCAGACTTTACCTTCATTGTCTTCCCAGATTAACGCTTTCTGTGGGAGTTCTATTGCTACCTTTTGAGAGCATTGCATTAATGGAGTTCCAACTTTGGGATTACCAAAAATAATAACTTCTGTCGGCCTGAGTTCAAGATCTACACCTGCTGCATTCTTTTTATGATTGATTCTAGCAAACAGCGTTAGTCCCTTCTTCTGAATAATATTCACAAAACGCTCAGCTGTTTCTGATGCGTTAAAATCGCTCTGCACGGAGACAAGACCATCCGAAGCAGCCGCAGATAATGACAGAAAAGAACTCACAATAAATACTTTAATTTTATTTGTCATATTTTTTACTCACATGTTTATGGTTGATGGTTATGTATAACGACCAAAGAATAGGGGTCAAGCGACAGCAATAGTACCATCACCCTTCCTCTTTTCCCGTTTGATTATACCATTGACGGTAGGCTGTGCAAGCTGAAGAAACGCGGCAATCTTGTGTTGAGAGATTCCCGCCCGGTACGCTTCAAGGATTTTGGCGTTGCGCTGCGGTTTGGTAGCATGCTTGCTAAACAGCTTCTTCAATTGTTCAAGCTCATCGCTTTTCGGCTTGTCGTTCATGACGACCAGTTTCGCAGCTTTTTGCATCTCGTCGAGGATGCGTTCGTCGATGCCGCTTTGAAAAAAGTCCCTTCGCGCTTCAACGGTCGTGAACTCTTTCAACACTACGGAGTCGCCGATACATGAAATGCAATTCGGATGTTCATTAAGAAAAAAGAGTGCGGAGCTGTAGGGGTATACTCCCATCTTTTCAACAAGACCGGCTTTGAGCGGATTGTACTCGATGTAGCGTATCAGCGTGTACAGATAACCCTCGTCAGTCACGTAGTTCGATTTGAAACGTCCCTGCCACAGATGGCCGCTGCGTCTATGCTTTTTATTGAAGTAGATCGCATAGGCGCTATTGACTCTGCGCATGAACCTGGAGAGGTTCTCTTTGGCGGTTTCGATCAGCAGATGGTAGTGATTGCTCATCAAGGCATAGGCGTGCACCTTGACACCGAATTCTATGCACGCATCACACAGTAGTGAGAGAAACGTATTGAAGTCTTCTTCATCCAGAAACACATTACGCTGTTCTACACCGCGATTGATGACATGATGGTAACCGGCCATTTCGATTCTTGGAATGCGCGGCATTGAAGATCCTTGGAGTTGTGTTGTCTGTATTATAGCATGCTATTGCTATCACCTGACCCGTATTTTTGACAACGGGACGGAGTTCACCAACCGCTTCAGTCGCGGCCAGACCGAACCGACGGGAAACCATCGCTTCGACAAACTGTGCAGCACGCTTAAAATTG
>JANTGW010000165.1 GCA_024762705.1 Sulfurimonas sp. | reverse complement strand
ACCTTTTACAAAGACATACTACACTATTTATATGAAAAGTAAAATTAAACTTCTTAAAAAAGAGATAGCTAAGGGTGTCATCGGACATGAAGAGATGATCGATGCTCTTCTTATAGGATTGATGACAAATGGGCATATTCTGCTTGAGGGTGTTCCCGGTCTTGCAAAGACTACGGCAGTCAATGCCATAGCAAAGGCATTGAGTCTGGAATTTAAACGTGTGCAGTTCACTCCTGACTTGTTACCCTCAGACATTGTCGGAGCAGAAATTTATGATGTGAAATCGGGTGAGTTTAAAATCAAGCGAGGACCTGTTTTTACAAACTTACTTTTAGCCGATGAGATAAACAGAGCACCTGCCAAGGTCCAGTCAGCACTGTTGGAAGTAATGCAGGAAAGACAGGTCACTATAGGTGATGAGAGTTTTAAGATTCCAAGTCCGTTTTTAGTGCTTGCAACGCAAAATCCTATTGAGCAAGAAGGTGCATATACTCTGCCTGAAGCACAGCTGGACCGCTTTATGTTCAAAGTCATTGTCGGTTACAACACAGAAGATGAAGAGTATGAAATAGCGCAAAAAGTAGCAAATGATGCTTTTGAACCAATACAGACAGTTATGTCGTTTGAAGATTTACAACAGATTAAAAAAGAAGTAAAAGCTGTGCATGTTGAGGACGAGCTCAGCACCTATATGGTTCAACTTGTATTTGCAACAAGAGATCCAAAAAAATACGGCATTGAAGATTTAGAAGATTATATAGCATTTGGAGCAAGTCCGCGCGCAACCATAGATCTGCTAAAAGCCGTAAAAGCAAGAGCCTACTTACGAGGGCATGATTTTGTTTCTCCTCTAGATATTGCTTTGAGTATTAAGGATGTATTGCGACACCGCATAGTTTTAAGCTATGATGCTATCGCAGAGGGACTAAGCAGTGATGATATTGTTCAAAAAATATTAGAATCCATAGAGATACCATAATATTATGCTAAAAACACTCCTTAAATCCAATAAGAAACTGGCATTGATTCTTATTAAAACGCAAAGAGAAGTGTTTAGTAAAACTGCAGGTGAAAATACCGCTAGAAGAATAGGCGAAGGCTATGACTTTGAGGAGCTTAGAGAGTATGAAAGCGGCGATGATATACGACACATCGATTGGATTATAAGCGCTAAGGTCGGTAAGCCCTATGTAAAGCTTTTCCATCAGCAAAAAGAGCTTAATATAGTTATAGCACCGCTTTTATGCGGCTCACTACACTTTGGAACAACTACGCTTAAAAAAGATTTGGTGAGTGAGATTTGTGCACTTGTCAGTTACAGCTGTGTGAAGCAAAATGATCCTTTTGAGAGTTATATTTGCAGTGATGAACTGCTTTTGTGCACACAAAAAACAAAACAGGTGTTTGGTGTACGGACTTTAGTGCAAAAGATAGATGATTTTGATGTTATCGGAAAAGCTATAAATTATGCACAAATAACGCAAGCACTCTACAAACAGCTTCAGCATAAGAGTACCATATTTTTAATTGGAGATTTTTTTGACATACATACTTTAAATCTGAAAGTATTGAATCTCAAGCATGAAGTCATAGTTATCATAGTACGTGATCGTTTTGAAGAACATCCTGTCCGTTTAGGAGAACTCAACATTACTGACCCTGTATTAGGTAGAAGTGCAGATGTTTCTTTAAACAAAAAAACTCTGAAAGTTTATGAAAAAAAGATATTTCAACAGGATAAAGTATTGTATGAAAAACTTCAAGAAGCAGGCGTTCGCTTTGCTAAAATCTATACGGATGAAAATCCGGCTGAAAAAATTATCGGTCTAATGAGCAGTATATGAATGAGTTAAATATAGAAGATGTTTTTCCGCCTTTAAAAGTGTCTGACAATTCGTTTGAGTTTTTTTTATTGTTTGTGGTTTTGTGCTTAGTAGTTGTCCTGATGCTCTACTTTTTTTATAAAAAAAGAGTGCAAAAGAATAAAAAAGATGAGGCACACTACTTAAACAGGCTATTGCATTCAAATTACTATAATGTAAAACAAAGTGCCTATTTATTCACCTATTATGGCAGAAAACTAGTCAAAACAAAAGAACAAAAAGAAGAGCTAGAACGTATAATTTCAGAACTTTATCTCTATAAGTATCAACAAAAAACGCTCAATATTCCTCAAAAACTTCAAGATGATATAGGGAGATTTTTGGGTACATTAAGAGACTTTTATGCTTGATGCATTGAGCTTTACACAAGCTTATTTTTTATTTTTACTGCCTATATTTGCAGTGAGTGCATTTGTCTTTAAAACAGAGAAAGAATCTTATTATATACCGAATGTTTATCAGTTGCAGCCTCGTACATATAAAAAGAATCATTTAAGAGAAGTATTGAAATGGACAATGATTACATGTATGGTTGTTGCATTGGGCGACCCCGTTGTCACAAAAAAAATCAAGGCTGTAAAAAATAATGCTATTGATATAGTTTTGGCTTTAGATACCAGTGGTTCTATGAGTACTTATGGCTTTAATGAAAAAAAATACAAACAAAGCAGGCTCGATGTTGTCAAAGATGTTGTTGCAAGTTTTATAGATGCACGCGCTAAGGACAGAATAGGACTGGTGGTCTTTGGCACTAACGCAGGCGTGGCATCTCCTTTGAGTTTTGATAAGGAAGCTCAAAAAAGTATAGTACAAAACATTCAGGTGGGCATTCTTGGGAAAAGCACGGCACTTGTAGATGGCCTTGTCTCATCTATGGAACTTTTGAAAAATTCAAAAAGTAAATCGAAAATTATTATACTGCTGAGTGACGGAGAAGATTCTTCGAGTAAAATACCGCTTGAATTTGCCTTGAAACTGGCAAAAAAATACAAAATAAAAATATATACAATTACAATAGACAAAAGTTACAGCAATATGATGCAAGTCATTGCAAATGAAAACGGTGCAAAAAATTTTGAGGTGCAAAATAAAGAAGATTTACTCAAAGTATATAAGAGCATAAACATTTTAGAAAAAAGTGAAGTGACATATAAAACCTTGAGTGTCAACGAAC
>JANTGW010000164.1 GCA_024762705.1 Sulfurimonas sp. | reverse complement strand
GAGCAACAAAAACAGATGGCAAACTACAAGTTTGGAGAGGGTGCTACTGGGCTTGCGGCACAGAGTGGTGAACCTGTTGTGATAGAAAATGTGCATAATGCAATTAATTATCTCAATAAATCGGGGAGTATCTCTTCAAATATGGTCTCATATGTAGCTGTTCCACTTTTACAAGGTGAACGTGTTTTAGGTGTTATAAGTGCAAATATGACAGTGAAAACACCTTATGATATCAATGAAATTGTTCGAATGCTTAGTATTATAGGGGCAATTTTTACAAAATTGTTTGTGACAAAGCACACACTACAAAATGAGAAAAAAGAGATTGAAGCACTCAATAGTTACTATAAAGAAGCGTTAGGCGCTACTAATAAGTTTGAAAATATCATCGGTAAAAGTAAAAAGATGCAACAGATTTTTCAGATTTTACAGACGATTTCACCCACACAAGCAACCGTGCTTGTTAGAGGTGAAACAGGTACGGGTAAAGAGTTGATAGCCAGTGCCATCCATAATTTGAGTGAACGAAAAAATGCACCATTTATCAAACTTAATTGTGCGGCAATTAGTGATACTCTATTAGAGAGTGAGCTTTTTGGGCATGAAAAAGGAGCTTTTACAGATGCAAAAGAGATGCGTAAAGGGCGCTTTGAACTAGCCCACAAAGGAACGATATTTTTAGATGAAATAGGGGATATATCTGAGTCTTTGCAGGTAAAGCTTTTGCGTATACTACAAGAGCAAGAGTTTGAACGTGTAGGTGGTAGTCAAACAGTAAAAGTCGATGTTAGAATCATCGCCGCAACCAATAGAAATCTTGAACAGATGGTAAAGGATGGGGAGTTTAGAGAGGATTTATACTATCGTCTCAATGTAATACCTGTCAATCTGCCACCACTTCGTGAGCGGTATGACGATGTGAAGTTATTGATTTTTCATTACTTTGATCAATATAAAAAAGCTTATAAAAAACAGATGCAGATTCCAAAGGGTCCATTGGAGGTTTTACTAAATTATCCTTGGCCAGGAAATATTCGTGAATTACAAAATACGATGGAACGTTTAGTACTGATATGTCCTGATGGTGATGTAGAACTTGATATGCTTAATCATGTCTTACCCTACAATTATCAAAAAATATATATGGACGAAATGAAGCCCACAGTGAGTGAACACCACGAAGATGAATCAGTTTATAGATCAGATGAAGAGGCTCCTATGACAAAAGAGGGGATTGTGCGACTAGAGAAAGAGGCAATCATTTTAGCTTTGGATGAGTGTAATGGTATACAAGCAAAAGCGGCAAAAAAACTTGGCATGTCTGCTAGACAAATAGGTTATAAAATCAAAAAATATGATATAAAAATCTGATTTAGAACATTTATTGCATATTTCCTTGTATCTATTAGATAAACATACAAGGAGATAATATGGCAGTAATGATTACTGAAGAGTGTATCAATTGTGATGCATGTGCACCAGAGTGTCCAGTTGCAGCAATTTTAGATGATGGTAGCGAGAAAAACCCATTTAGTGGTGAGCGCTTTTATGTGAAAGCAGAAGCGTGTGTTGAGTGTGTGGGGCATGCAGATGAACCACGTTGTGCTGAGGCTTGTCCAACGGAAGGGTCTATCGTATGGGATATGCCGTATACAGTTGAATATAATGATTATTTTGCCCAAGGAAATGAGAGCGGAAAATATAAAATTCGTGAACATAAGAAAAAAGGCTTAATGCTTCCAGATGTAAAGGTACAACCATTTATGGAAGATATCGCAATGGATGTTCGACAGTCACATGCAAATGTAGCTGACTCATTTTAAAGTATCGTTATGAAAATTGCTTTTGCTTCTACAGATAAAGTGCATATAGATCAACATTTCGGCTGGTCAAAAACGTTTCAACTTTTTGAAGTGGATAAAGATAGTTCTAGTTTTGTCAAAGAGATAGATAGTTCTATCGAATATGAAGATGAGATGGAAAAACTCAATTATAAAATTGGGACTATCTCAGAAGCAGATATGCTCTATTGTACACAAATTGGTCCTAGTGCATCTAAAATGGTGCAGGCTGCTAAAATTCATCCTATCCGTTCGTCTGGGGATGAAAGTATTCAAGAGGCTATTGAGAAGTTACAAGCATTGTTAAATGGCAATCCACCGCCATGGTTACTTCGTATCTATCACAAATCTCAAGCTGCGTTGTAGGTATGTAGTATGGCAGTATTGATAACAGATTTATGTATTAATTGTGATGCGTGTATTGATGAGTGCCCAGCAACGGCTATAGTCAGTGCTGATGACTCACCACTTGCATTTGGTGAGTATACATATGTCAAGCCAGAAAAGTGTATAGAGTGTGTAGATGCTGCCGTACCAAAATGTGCAGATGTCTGTCCTACAGAAGGGTGTATCGTTTGGGATATGCCGTATACAGCAGCATACCAAGATTACTATGTAGATAATGAAAATTACGTTATTCGGATGCATAAGAAAAAAGGCCTTATGTCTCCAGAGGTTTCACCAAGACCATTCCGCGAGAATATTAGTTTAGAAGAACGTGAGACGGGTCTTAGTGTTGGAGAAACATTAAAATTATATAACCCATAGGAGGGGAAAATGTCAGTAATAATATCAGATGAGTGTATAAATTGTGATGCTTGTAGAACCGTTTGTCCAGTAAATGCAATAGTAGATGATTCAGAAAATCCTACAGGTGAAAGTAGATACTATGTGAAGCCTGAAAAATGCATTGAATGTGTTGATATCTATGATGATCCACAATGTGCAGCAATCTTTCCAAGTATAGGGACTATCACATGGGATTTAGCGTTTGTAAAAGAGAACAACGATCACTTTGTGGAGAGTGAAGTGTATAAACTTGGCGAGAGAAGAGGTAAACTTTTGACTCCAGATTATAGAGAGAAGAAATTTAGAAGTGATATACCTGATTCTATGAGAGGTGTAGGTGAGCTTGTTGAAGTAGCACCTGAAGAGATAGCTAGTTAAGAATTTGTTTTTGATTTTTCAAAGCCCTTGTATAAGGCATTTGAAAATGAAGTGGT
>JANTGW010000163.1 GCA_024762705.1 Sulfurimonas sp. | reverse complement strand
ATGGGTTCTTCCAATGGGACACTTGAAAAGATTATAGAACGTCTTTCGAAAGAATACCCCAATGTTAATGCTGCTACGTATGCACCACCGTATAAAGAAAAATTTTCAAAAAAGGAATCTGAAGAAATTGTCAAAGCGGTCAATGCCCATAAACCTGATGTTCTTTTCGTTGGTCTGACTGCGCCAAAGCAGGAAAAATGGGTCTATAAACATCATAACCTCATCAATGCCAGTATCATCTGCTCCATCGGTGCCGTGTTCGATTTTTATGCCGGAACCGTTAAAAGACCTTCGCAGTTTTGGATCGATCGTCATCTGGAGTGGTTGCCGAGGCTTGTCAAGGAACCAAAGCGTCTTTGGAAAAGAAATTTTGTATCTACGCCCCTATTTTTATTGGATATGACGTTGTATAAGTTAAAAATAAAAAAATGATATGCCTAAAAAACAATGAGTCCAATGTCAAAACCACTTAGCACAACTTCAAACTTCATACTCTGACTTTGAAAGTGGCTCAAATTTTCAGGAGCAGGTCATATCCAGGTGATGCTTGATAGAGGCTTGGCTAACCTGTAAAATGTAGAAACTCGGGTTTTCAATCAAGCAGTCAAAAGAAATATATAGGGCACCTCTAAAAACCCTGTGCGGTCTCAGCGTTACAGAGAAGGTCACAATCAAGGCGGCGCTTTGAAGGCCTGGCCATCGCCAAGTCGAAAAGCGGTAACGCAGAGTGTGGCTTTCTCTGTAACGCCCTGCGGGAGGGCTTTTGAGGCATGACCTTTCCTCCGTTTTCATCTTGTACCCCAAGGGCAGGCTTTGCGCACTTAGCTTTGGCTAGGCCTGCGCTGAAAACAAAGAAAATTTTATGCCTCAAAAGTCCTCTGAGATCCGTACAGGGTATTTAGAGGTGCCCTAAAACGTTTTCCGGAAGATTTTATGTTTCAATTGTCAAAAGATGAGCTGGAAGATTGGAGATCACAGTTTGTGATCACCATACTGACAAAAAACATCTCAAAAGCTATGAAGCTTGACTTGCAAAAACATTATGAACATTACCACAGCATCGAACTTAAAGAGCTAAAGCACTCACATGATAGATTTCTTCTTATCGATGAAAAGATCTATCATCTGGGTGCTTCTCTTAAGGACTTGGGTAAAAAATGGTTTGCATTTTCGCTTATGGAGGAAGATGCATTTGAATTGAAACGGAAGATAGGGGAGGTGATGGATGTTTAGTAGTTATTGTCATCACCTCGTATGCGCTCGCAGTTCATTCTGAAAAAAAGAAAAGCAAAGCGCGGAAAGAAGAAATGACGCTAGGACCTAAATCTTCTTAAACCCAGATTTTCAGCACAACACGTTTCTGGGAGAATACAGCAACCCGGCAAAAAGCACGTGTTACATCTCTGTAATGAAATTAAACAGTTTTAATACCACAGATAATGAACTTTTCAGTAAAATGAGAGTATCCTTCATGCAAAAGATTTAACAAAAAATTGGTTCTTCCGTAAATCAGACTAGGATGAGAAGAATTAAAACGTAGATAAAGATTCTTGCGGGTGACAAGAGTTTGAAGCAGTTGGAGGTTTACGCATTATGATGATGCATGCAGAGTATATTTACTATCACCTGACTCCTGAACTGTCCTCAATGCTATAACAAAGCAAAAAGAGTAAGAGATGACTAAAGCATATATTCTTGATTTTCTCAAGACACATAAAAGCGAATTGGTTGAGCGATTTGTGTAGATTTGCTCACAGGGATGTATATTCGGAAAAGAAATTTTGTATCTACACCGAAATTTTATTTGATATGATGTTATACAAATGGAATGTAAAGAATTGATTGGTCCTTCAACATTTTTGTTATCTTTTTTAACGGTATATCATGATTCTATGCTAAGTAAAAATTTGATAAAATCTTTGCTTTAACTAAAAACATAATATTTCAAAATGACAGTACAGGTCGCTTTCAAGGGATTGGTAAATGGAAACTAAATGTTATCAGTATTGAGCATGCTTCAGAAAGTGGAGCATGTTTTTTCCGGACAAGAGAAAAATGATGATGTGTTACAAGGATGTAAAGTGTTTAATAAAGCAGCCTGTCCCCATTTAAATAGTGTTTAATAAAGCAGCCTGTCCCCATTTAATTTGTTGCCAATGTTTTATCAACTCAAAAATGAAGAGATTCAATTTATTACTGACTTGGTCAAGAGGTTTTATCATGAAAAGGAGTGAGCTTTGAACCAACTAGCACCAATAGTTTTATTTGTTTATAATCGTCCATGGCATACAGAGCAAACAGTAAAGGCTCTGAAAAAAAATGAGTTGGCTAGTGAAAGCGAATTGTTTATATATTGTGATGCCGCAAAAGATGAACAGTCTCTTTCATCTGTCAATACAGTTAAAAATTATGTAAATGCAATAGATGGATTTAAAAATGTGACTATTATTGAGCGAGAGAAAAATTGGGGATTGGCAAACTCTATAATAGATGGAGTGACAAAGATTGTCAATGAATACGGAAAAATAATAGTTCTTGAAGATGACTTGGTTACAAGCCCTTATTTTTTAAAATATATGAATGATGCATTAGAGATCTATAAGAATGAGAAAAGAGTAATGAGTATCTCGGCATTTATGAAATCTATTGAGCCTGATGGACTTAAAGAGACATTCCTGATGCCCTATACATCTTGCTGGGGATGGGGAACCTGGAATGAAAGTTGGGAAAAATTTGAAAAAAATCCGGAAAAACTGATAAAGAATATGTCTAAAAAAGATATATTTAGGTTAAATCATAATGGAACTGATAATGCCTGGATTCAAGTTCTGGAAAATCAAAGTGGAAAAATTAATACATGGGCTATTTTTTGGGGTACAACGGTTTTTAAAAATGATGGTCTTGTCTTACATCCCGCACACTCGATGACAAAAAATATTGGGCATGATGGATCTGGTATTCATTGCACAAATGTTGATATTGAGCATACTGAGTTATATGAACAAGAGATTAAATATTTTGAAAAAAATATAACCAATAATGACTTAGCCATACAGATTATACAAGATTATA
>JANTGW010000162.1 GCA_024762705.1 Sulfurimonas sp. | reverse complement strand
TAACAGAGAAAACCTTACATCTATCGCCATACTGCTTGAGTACATGTCCATCAGTATATTTCAACACAACATTCTCAGCCAAACACAGAAAATGGCAATCATTAAAGACAAAAAGTTCAGATATGAATTTATACGACTCAATCATATCTATGCAGTATATAAAGTTGATTCAACCCTCATGGCAATAAAACTCACAAATGAACTTCAAACACTCAGGGTATCAGAAAAAATCGAACATATGCTGCGTTCACTTGATATAGTCACAACTATAAAAGAAAACAACTTTTATTTTATTGTTTTACTCTTTCCTCTCAATGATAAATCTGCCGCTCTTGGATTTATGAATAGGCTTTTAAGCACCATTGAGAGTGAGAAAGACAAGCAGTTTGAGTATATGACCTTTAGCATTTACAATAGTAAACTGCTCAACAACTACCTAACAGATAATTACAATGAATAATATCTTTTCCTTGTATGAACAATATATCGGTATCATCATTTCTTTACATGTAATTGTGAGCCTTTTACTTGCATATATGTCATCTCTTTACCTCCTCAAACGTTTTAAAACATCAGGCAAAGAACTCGAAGAAAAAGACAAAAAAAGACTTGATGCCATTGCAGAACAAAGCCCTGTTTTCAGGTTTTTATTTAAAATTTCTTTACATAAGAACAATCAAAAAGCTACGTTTTTGTTTGTCTTTTTATTCAATATTTCCATACCTTTTTTGGGCTATCTGTTTACTCTTTGGATTGTATGGTATCTCGTCAATATAAAATATGAAAAATCTGTAGCACACACTAACATTATCAATCTAGACGAGTTTCAGGCTACTTTTTTAAAGGTGAGCAGAGTTTTTGGAGAAGGTTCTTTAATTAATTTGATGGACAATCATTATGTACCCCAATCAAAAAAGATTAAAGCACTCTCAACACTTGCAAGCAGCGATACTCCTGTAAGCCTTCATATCATTAAACAAACCCTTACGAGCACTGATGATGAAGTGCGTATGTTTGGATATGCCATACTTAATAAAACAGAAAAGTCCATTAATGCGCGTATAGACGCTTACTTGCAGGTTATCTATAATCAAATAAGCAAAACACAAAAAGACGAAGAAGATATAGCATTCGCGGCAAAAGAACTTGCATTTTTATACTGGGAACTTGTTTATACCGAAATCTCTCACGACAGTCTCAAAAGTAATTTTTTATTTTCTGCAATTCACTATGGGGAAATGGCAAAAGAACATTATATTCCTCTTTTGGATGTAATTCTTCAAAATATAGAAGAACATGAGAAAAAAGATGTTCTCTTCCAAGATCTTGACACACTTCGCCGTCAAAGAAGAAAGCTTGAAGAGACCTATGCCGTCTGCGCGAAGCTCTTCACGCTTATGGGTCGTATTTACATGCATCAAAAAGAGTATGAAAAAGCCAAAGGAGAGTTTACGGTTGCAAAAGAGTTACTCCCGGAACACTCTGCACTCATCATTCCTTATTTGGCAGAAGTTTACTACATTACCAAAAAGTATCGGGTTGTCAAAGCAATGATAAGTCAACATAAAGAGCTTAGACTCAATGCAAAGCTTTATCCTGTCATTACTCAATGGGAGAGCGCTTCATGAGTGTAAAGTTCCCTAAAAGTGAAAGTGTCGATATCATGCTTTTTTCTGAAGGCACATACCCTTATGTTAAAGGCGGTGTGTCAAGCTGGATTCTTCAACTTATGAAAGGACTTCCCCAATTCTCTTTCGGAGTTTGCTTCATAGGGGCCACTCCTTATATGGATGGAAAGCCTATGCAAATAAATTATGAGTTTCCTCCAAACCTGAAGCATCTTGAAGTGCACTATTTGTTTGATGATGAAGACAACGATTTTAGTCCAAAAAAAATCAAAGGGAATGAACAAGGCTTTGAGGCCATAAGAGAACTCTATAAATCATTTCAATCCAACAGCGGGGAAATGCCGAAAATGCTTCAAGACATTGACTTTTATCTTAAAGATGTCACATTTGAAGATTTTCTATATTCTCAAAGAGCTTGGGACTTTTTAACCCAAACCTATGAAAAGAACTGTCCGGATATTCCTTTTATAGACTATTTTTGGACACTCAGAAATATCCATAAACCTATATGGGTTTTAGCGCAGATAATAAAGGAATTGCCGCATACAAAGATCTATCATTCTCCTTCCACAGGATATGCCGGATATCTTGGCATGCTTGCATCCTACACGAACAAACGTCCTTATTTTTTAACTGAACACGGTATTTATACCAGAGAGAGAAAAATAGATATGCTTTCAGCCGACTGGATCGAGTATCAAAAACCAAGTCTGCTTCAAGCTCCTGAAGAGTTCAACTATATAAAAAAAATGTGGATTAACTTTTTTGACAAGATCGGACTGTTTTGTTACTACAGGGCAAATCACATTATATCCCTCTTCAGCGGTGCAAAAAACATACAAATCGCCCTGGGTGCGCCTGAGCAAAAAACAAAAGTAATTCCCAATGGCGTAGACGTGGATGCACTTATGCAGACGCTTCCGCTGAGAGAAGCAGTTCCAAAACCCGTTATTACTCTGATAGGGCGTGTTGTTCCCATTAAAGATATCAAGACATTTATTCGTGCTATTAAAATAGTTTCGCTGAGTATTCCAGATATACAAGGGTGGATAGTAGGACCTGTCGATGAAGACCCGGAATATGTTTCAGAATGTCAACAAATGGCAGTATCTTTGGGGCTTAAATCAGGTCCACAAACATTTCATGACAATAAAAGTGATATGAGCTTTGAAGAATTGGAACAAAGTAGTGACATCATTAAGCTGTTTGGACACAGTAATATAAAACAGATACTGCCAAAATCAGCACTGCAGACACTTACTTCAATAAGCGAAGGAATGCCTTTGGTAATTTTGGAAGGGTTTGCTGCAGGAGTTCCATGTGTTGCCACTGATGTCGGAAGCTGTCGAGACCTCATAGAAGGTGGACTGAATGACGAAGACAAAAGTATAGGTAATGCAGGTGCCGTTACCGGTATAGCAAATCCCGACGCACTTGCAAAAGAGTAC
>JANTGW010000161.1 GCA_024762705.1 Sulfurimonas sp. | reverse complement strand
CAATGTGATAATAATTGGCTTAAGTGTGTACTTGTAACAGAACAGACTGAGTAGAAATATCATAAAAAAGACAAGAATAACAGCGAGGGAAATCAAAAACCCTATGTTGTGTGGATTCAGAGGATAGACTTCAAGTACATTGTGAAAAAAGCTGTAATTATCAAATAAAATAAAAAATATGCTGACATATACGATGAGTTGTGTTTGTGTAAATTTTTTCAAGGGAAATTTCTTCTTTTGTGTAAAATATCTTATTATGAATAAGTACGAAATTATACACTTTATAATTAAATAATGGTAACATTACACATCAAAATAGCCAAAGAGTACGAATGAAAAAAGAAAATATCAGCATTATTATTTTAGCAGCGGGAAAAGGCAGCCGTATGAAATCGTCACGTGCCAAAGTTCTGCACAACATCAGCGGGAAACCTATGCTTTACCACATCATCAAAGAGTCTCGTAAACTTTCAAATGACATAACTGTTGTGGTGGCACATCAAAAAGAGGCTGTTATAAAAGAGATGCAAAAGTATTTTAATGACATCAACTTTGTCGTCCAAGATGCACAGAACTTTCCCGGAACCGGTGGTGCTATGAAGAATGTCACTCCTAAAAATGACAAAGTACTTGTGCTAAATGGTGACATGCCACTCATCACAGCAGAGTCTCTTGAGGGCTTTTTAGAAATAGACGCCGACATAATCATGAGCATATTTGACCTTGATGACCCTAGCGGTTACGGTCGTGTCATTATTAAAGACGGGCATGTTCAGTATATAGTAGAACAAAAAGATGCCACTGATGCAGAACTCAATACCACTACGGTAAATGCCGGTATATATGCATTTTCAAAAGAGGTAATTGAAAAATATATACCACTTTTGTCAAATGATAATGCACAAAAAGAATACTACTTGACCGATGTGATTTCATTAGCCAAAGAAGACGGCCTCAGCATTGTTCCCCTGCTCGTAGATGAAGAACATTTTAAAGGTGTCAACTCAAAAAAAGACCTTGCAGATGCAGAAGAGATCATGCAAGACAGAATTCGCATAAAATGGATGCAAGCAGGTGTAAGCATGCAGCTTCCTGCAACTATCTACATAGAAGAAGGCGTAACATTTGAAGGGGAATGTACAGTTGAAAACGGCTGTCGTATTACAGGTGAAAGTAAAATAATAGACTCTCACATAAAAGCGGGAAGTGTTGTTGAAGAGAGCATTATGAAAAACTCCGACTGTGGACCGGTGGCGCATTTAAGACCGCTCTCAATTATAGAGAACACACATATCGGTAACTTTGTTGAAGTAAAAAAATCTACGCTCAAAGGTGTAAAAGCAGGACATTTGAGTTATTTAGGCGATGCAGAAATAGATGAAGGGACAAACATAGGTGCAGGCACCATTACATGTAACTATGACGGTGTCAAAAAATACAAAACACTCATAGGAAAGAATGTTTTCATAGGTAGTGACTCACAGCTTGTAGCACCGGTCATAATAGAAGATGATGTTATGATAGCAGCAGGAACAACAGTCACAAGCGGAGAAATTAAAAGCGGTAATTTGGTTCTCAGTCGAACAAAAATGCGTCTTATCAAAGACTTTTATTATAAGTTCTTTGGGAAAAAGTAGCTAGTTGTTTTCCTTTATTTTTCTATTGGAAAATTTTGTTAGAATTCGGTATGAATAAAAAACAGATAGCTATTTTAAGCACAGGAAACATACTCAACAAAGATGAGGCCATTGCATTATATGCAAGTAAATACCTAGAAGAAAACTACAATTTCTCTCCAGAAATAAGTATCATTCACAATGATACAAAAGGAACAAACCTGCTCAACATTTTCGAAGAGCATGAAAATGTGATCGTTCTCGATGTCATTGGGATGGAAGATGCTCCAGGTTCTATGTACCAGTTTCCTATGGAAACTTTTCGTCAATTCAGTTCAAACGAAGACAACGATGAAACAGGAGTGCTTGGGTGCCTGAACATACTTGAGCAAAAAGGAGAGTCACTACCTGATGTGAGTCTTCTTGCTATTATCCCAGAGAGTATTGAACCTGGTGTCGGATTAAGCGATTCTCTTCAAAAACCATTTGAATCTTATGTCTTAATGATCGTGAAATCACTTGAAAACAAAGGTATTACATGTGAAGAGAAAAGTGAAAAACTACCACTGGAAAATATAGTAGAGAGTTTCAAAAACTAAACTTCTATATAAATCAATCACAGTTTGATCGATAGATAAAAGCTGATTGAAAATGTCTGATCTTCATCCAGATAATGGTTTTTATGGTAGATCGCATAAGGCGGCTTGGTTGTCGTCTGATACTCACTTTTTGGAAGCCATTCATGATATACCCAGTGAATGAGCTTGAGCAAATCCCCTCTTTTTCCTTCAAAATCAAATTTTGCATAGACACCGCCTGTAATATTGAACTTAGGCAGACGATCATCTTGTACTTTTTCTTTATCATTTGGAACAACACATGCAACATAATGACACTCATCCAGAGGTGTAATGGTAGGATTGTCGTGAAACAAGGATATCTGCTTATAATCATTTAAGTCATTTTGATAGATCCATGTCTGCATTTTCTGCCAAGTAAGCCTGGATTTGTCATATCCATAACCTCTATGACGAATATAATAGCCGGTTTGTTGAGGAATCTTCACTATTTGAGGATGGATTTGTTCAAAGGTTGCTGTAGAAGCAAGTGCATTTGGTGACTGTAGAAGGATATTGTGTGAATATTCTTTGTATCCACCCTTTCTCCAGCTGTTTGGCGTCATAGAAAAACGCTCTTTAAATGCTCTGATAAATGATGTCTGTGAGCTATATCCACATTCGTTTGCTATTTTTGAAATAGTGGAATATTTATTGGTCAATAAAAGGTTCGATGCCTTTTGGAGACGAATTGATTTGATACTTTCATATATGTTTCTTCCAAATACTTCTTTAAAGATTTGATGCATGTAAATCTTGTTTATTTTATGGTGCTCTGCCAGCTCGTCAAGGTTGATGTCGGTCTCTATATGCTTATAAAAGTAAAACATCAAATCATTTGAGATTTTTATTTTTTTGTCTAATGTCTCTTGTTTCATA
>JANTGW010000160.1 GCA_024762705.1 Sulfurimonas sp. | reverse complement strand
GATATTTTGAACCAGAGAGTAAAGCTTACAATGAATACATAAAATTTGGACTTATTTTTAAATACTAAAAAAGTCTCTTTGGCTATAATACGAAAAATAAATTGAAGGCAAAAAATGATTACTTTTAGCGAAATGTTACTCAAATTACAGGAATTTTGGATGAAGCAGGGGTGTAATATCGTACAACCTTATGATATTCCTGCTGGAGCAGGGACTTTTCATCCAGCTACATTTTTACGCTCTTTAGATTCAACGCCTTGGTCTACGGCCTATGTTGCGCCTTCTCGCCGTCCTACAGACGGCCGGTACGGAGAAAACCCTAATAGACTCGGGTCTTATTATCAGTTTCAGGCACTTATAAAGCCATCACCGGATAATATCCAAGAACTTTACTTGCAGTCGTTGGAATATTTGGGGCTTGATCTGAAAAAACATGATATTCGCTTCATTGAAGATAACTGGGAGTCTCCGACACTCGGTGCATGGGGACTTGGATGGGAAGTTTGGCTCAATGGTATGGAAGTAACACAATTTACCTACTTCCAGCAGGTCGGAGGAATAGAATGCGACCCTGTCGCAGTTGAGATCACGTACGGAACAGAGCGTCTTGCCATGTACCTTCAAGGTGTAGATACAGTTTTTGACATAGTGTGGAATGTAGATGCACAGGGCAATAAAACACTTTATAAAGATGTTCACAAAGAAAGCGAAATAGAGTTTTCAAAATATAACTTTGAGGTGGCAGATACGGAGATGCTTTTTGCAGATTTTAATGCAAAAAGCAAAGAATGCCTCAGAGCACTCGAAGCAGGACTTCCTTTGCCGGCATATGATTTATGTATGATGGCTTCAAACACTTTTAATGTGCTTGATGCGAGAAAAGCGATTTCACAAACTGAAAGACAAAACTATATACTTAAAATTCGTGAACTTTCACGCGGATGTGCAGAGTTATACAAAGAGCAAGAACCTGAGAGACTTAAACGCGTACAGGCTTAAAAGTATTTCAATTTGTCATATTATTTAAAAGTTTTCTGATTTTTCCTTATAATTTACTATCAAAAAAGGAAAATTATGAATTTATCAAAGGATGAAGCGGCAAAGTTTACAAAGCTGGGTATAAAGTCTATACTTGAACTTAGTCTGCTGATTCCCCACTCTTATGAAGACTATAGACTGCATGAAGCTTTGTTGCCTCAAAAGCCACAGCTCATTGATGCTACGGTAGAGTCGATATATAAAGCTCCAAATTCAATTCAAATAACTTTTTTTGCACATAACCTCGGACATAGTGTTCAAGGGGTGCTTTTTCGTCCCAAGCCTTACATGCTGCATATGTTTAAAGAGGGTGAGCGTGATTATTATTATGGTGTGGTAGACTGTAAACAGGGACACTGCACAATGAGCATGCCTAAAAGAATTACGCAGGTAGGTAATATAACTCCAAAGTACAAAACTGCACTGCGTAGTGACGCTATGCAAAGACTTGTGAGAAAGTATCTGACCAAAGAAGCATTGCTTGAAGAGAGTATTCGCGAAGATGTAGCCAATGAACTTTTAAAGCTTCATTTTCCTTCAGATACACTTTTTCAAACTAAAGAGTTCAGTGAAAAAACGATTTGGGCTTTGAAGTATGCAGAACTTTACTCGTATATGAAATTGCTTGCAGGAAAAAGACGTTATTTTAAGCCATTGACTTCTCATGCCATAGACTATGCCCCATGGAGTAAAACTTTGCCTTTTACACTGACAAATGAGCAGATTAAGGCTATAGAAGATATACGTAAAGATATGCAAAAAGATGTGGCGGCTAAGCGTATGGTCGTAGGAGATGTGGGCAGTGGTAAAACAATGGTGATTTTAGCTGCTGCCTACATGAATGCACCAAACCGTTCGGTATTGATGGCTCCGACTACTATCTTGGCAAACCAGCTTTTTGAAGAGGCACAAAAGTATCTTCCTCAGTTAAAAGTTGTTCTCGTAACAAACAAAACGAAAAAAATAGATTTGAGCGAATATGATTTCATAATAGGCACACATGCACTTTTATATAGAGAACTGCCGCAGGCTTCACTGGTTATGGTGGACGAGCAGCACCGTTTTGGTACTGCACAGCGTAATATGCTTGAAAAACTGGTGGCGTCACAAGAACAAAAGCCTCATTTTATCCAGTTTTCTGCCACGCCTATCCCAAGAACACAGGCTATGATAGAGAGTGCCCATATAGATGTAAGTCTCATAACAACTACCCCATTTACCAAAGATATAGATTCCAAAGTGATTCATAAAAATGATTTTGCAGAACTTCTGTTACATGTAAAGACTGAAATAGCTAAAAACAACCAGGTTTTACTGGTGTATCCGTTGGTAGAACAGAGTGAAGTGCTTGAGTATCAGAGTATTGATGAGGCAAGAGGCTATTGGGAAAAGAATTTTGAAAATGTGTATGTGACTCATGGAAAAGACAAAGAAAAAGAGCAGGTTCTTCTTGACTTCAGAGAACAAGGTGACATTTTAATAGCTACTACTGTTGTGGAAGTGGGTATCTCACTGCCTCGTTTGAGTACGGTGGTTATAGTAGGTGCAGAACGCTTGGGACTCTCGACCTTGCATCAGCTTCGAGGACGGGTAAGTCGAACAGGTTTAAAAGGCTACTGCTATCTTTATACAAATCAAACAAAATCTGAGCGCTTAGATGAGTTTATACATACTAAAAGCGGATTTGACATAGCCAATCTGGATTTAAAGTTTAGAAAAAGCGGAGATTTACTCAAAGGTATTTCACAAAGCGGGAGTCAGTTTCGATGGATTGATTTTGCTGAGGATGAAAATATAGTTAAAGAGGTAAAAAAGGATTTGGGGATTTGAGCTGTCTAGTACAGCCCAAATTTTTTGTTGCCCATTTTGAAAAGAACGCGTGTTTTGTTCTCATTGTCTAAAAATATTTCAAAAGCTTTATCGCTTGCTTTAAGATCTTCTAAGACATCTTCAACTTCACGAGGTTTATATAGCTCGAGCTCAACAGGAATGATCTCGTCTTCCATTCTTTCTGCTTCTTCTTTTACATCAACTTCTTGAGCTTTTACTTCATTTAAACCGACTTTTTGATGGTCAGTAACTTTATCATGCAGACGACG
>JANTGW010000159.1 GCA_024762705.1 Sulfurimonas sp. | reverse complement strand
AATGAGATTTCTCCTTGGATTGTTTCATCTTCAGTTGTTTTTTCGATCGTATTGTCTGTTTGTGTATGCTTTAAGAATTTTGCCAATGCATTGTAAAGTTCACAATCCTTCATCGGTTTGCGTAAAAATGTATCAAAGATTTTATTTTCATTGTTTTGATGTATATTTATAACAGAAGCTGAAATTGCAATGACAGGTATGTCTTTTATCTTTTTTATCTCTCTTGTAGCTTCATAACCATTCTTTTTAGGCATTTGAATATCCATAAGGACAATGTCTACAGGTGTTGAATGAACTATGTTAACAGCTTCTTGACCATCTTTGGCTTCGATGATTTTTAATGGGCTCTCCTGTAGATATTCTATAATGAGTTCACGGTTGAGGTCAATGTCATCGGCTACAAGTATGGTTGCAGGTTCAAAAACCATATGACACTCTTGCATTTTTTGCGCAGAGGTTGATTCATTGGATATTTTAACATCTTTAAGCGTGATAATAAAAGTTGTTCCAATGTCCTTTTTGCTTTGCAGGTGTATATTCCCATGCATGAGCTCGATAAGCTTTTTCACTATTGTAAGTCCGAGACCTGTTCCTCCATACTCTTTGTTACTTTGGTTTGAATGTTGTGTAAATGCTTCAAACATCTGTGCTTGTTGATCTTCATCCATACCTATACCTGTATCTTTTACTTTTATGATTAGATCTACGGTGTCTTGTTTCTTGGCAACTGCAGATATATTAATGCTAATACTGCCTTTATGTGTAAATTTTATGGCATTGCTCAACAGATTAAAAATGATCTGACGGGTTCTAACTTCATCAAGAATGAGTATTTGAGGTACTGATTCATCGACATTTACATGTAACTTAAGTGACTTCTCTTTTATCTTATGGTAAAAGATATTTTTAATTTCATCGGCTAAAGCATAGATGTCAACAGGTTCATATTCGAGTTCAAGTTTACCGGCTTCTACTTTTGAAAGGTCTAAAATGTCATTGATGATGGTAAGCAGGACCTTCGAACTGTCTTGAATGGATTTTATATAATTCTTGTCAACAGCTTCTTTGGCCCGCTTTTTCAAAAGGTCCGTAAAACCGATAATAGCATTCATAGGTGTTCTGATTTCATGAGACATGTTTGCCAAGAACTCGGACTTCATATTGTTCGCATGTTCTGCTTCATTTGTGGCATTTTGCAGCTCTTGTGTTTTAAGGTCTACAAGGTTTGTTAAGTTTTTATTTACAGATCGTAAAGATTCTTTTGTACGATACAGCTCCATATACATTTTATGCATATGGCGCACAACTATGAAAAGAACACCCCATTCAAAAATGACAAAGGCTGCGTGTAATAACACTATGTCAAGACCACATCCATAGTTAAAAATTATAATCGGTGTACCAAAGAGAGTAACATCAAATTCTTGAAGATAGTTAAAGATTATATGGTGCAAGAGTATAAAAATCGCTGCGACCGAAATGACCTTATAGTTTTTATAAATTACTAAAAATGAAAGTGCCCCAAATATATGAAAATGCATCTCTATGCGTCCATAACTTTGCTGGATCATAATGATAGAAAATGTCATGAGCACGATAGCAGTTATATACCTGTAAACATCTGAATCATCAAGTAAAAAGTAAGTAATGAATGTTAGAAAAAAGAGGATACCCCCAGCAACGAGACCAAGAAAGAAACCGCCAAAGAAGTAAGGGACTACTGTCGAAACCAGTATCCAGTGTATTAATATGAGTTTGAGTACAAACGTGTCCTCATTTTCACGTTCTTCTTTTTGCATGAGGGGTTTGACATCCAATGAAAATATATTTTTTAAGAATTCATCCATTTATAAACCTTTGTATATCTAATTTGATTTGTTCGTAATCATAAGGGTAGGCTATATACATGTAACGTATAATTTGCTGCTGACCTTGTTTAGTGATCAGGTAGAGATTCGCTGTATGATTATATTCGTTTTTATCCAAAAGAGATCTTGAGTAAAATACGTCAAAGGCTCTTGCATAGTGTTTGGAATTTTTACTATTGAGATAGATACCTTTGAAATCCAGGTGAAAATATGAAGCGAACCTTTGTGGCAATGTTGTGTCTTCGGGTGTCGATATATCTATGAACGCAACGCCGACTTTACGTTGTATAGGTTTTTCCAAAGAGTTGTAAAACTTAGCTAATGATTCTAGTCTGGGTGTACAAATATTTTTACAGCCTGAATAGCCAAAAAATACAAGGTCAATGCTTTTGTTCCCATCAATAAGTGAAGGCAGGTGTATCTCTTTATTGAGTGTAACACGAGAAATGCCTTTTGTGAAGAAAGAAGGAACAATCATAATACCTACAGAAACCATCAGTGTGAGAATGATAAGTATAGTAGAAAGGTGTTTTTGTGACATTATTCTGTGTAAAGGCGTTTGATCTCAAGAACCTGGTCCAGATTCTCTATAAACAGATCGATGAGCTTAGGATCAAAAGCATTGCCTTTGCCTTCTTGGAGGTAGTCCAGAGTATCTTCAATACTCCATGCTTTTTTATAGACTCTCTCTTGCGTCAAGGCATCAAAGACATCGGCTATAGCTGTGATCCTGCCAAAGATGTGTATGTCTTCTCCGCTTAAGCCTCTTGGGTATCCACTTCCATCCCATTTTTCATGATGCTCATAGGCTATGGTCGCAGCAGCTTGCAAGATCTTATGTGTAGATTTATTGAAGATCTCCCATCCGTAGGTGGTATGGTTTTTCATCTCCTCAAATTCTTCTGCGGTAAGTTTTGCAGGTTTTAGAAGTATATTGTCCGGAATGACCACCTTCCCGATATCATGCATTGGTGAGGCGAATTTCAGTAATTTCGCATCTTTGTCATTGCAACCATAAGCCTTGGCAAGCAGTTCTGAATAAAGTGCGACTCTTTGGACGTGCTTTCCTGTCTCTTTTGAACGAGATTCTCCAAGCTCACCAAGGGTCTGCAGGACCTCTTTTTGGGTTGATATTATATCTTCTTGTAAAAGCACTTCGTTGGTTATGTCTTTTTGTACGCTGATGTATTCTTTTATATTGTTATCTGTCCCAACAATAGGCATAATAGTAACATTAGTATAATAATGAGTGCTATCTTTTGCAATATTTTTGAGAGTACC
>JANTGW010000158.1 GCA_024762705.1 Sulfurimonas sp. | reverse complement strand
AAAACATACATTGATAGCAATAGACTAAAGTTATCTTATACAAAATGTACAACTACTACTTGACATTGTTACACTCAATGTGTATAATACGTTATCTTTTCAATAAAAAAGGAGAATTAAATAATTATGTCTGATAAAGAAAATGTAAATAATAATAACGAAACACAAAACGATGAAGTTTCTGCTGAAGCTGAAGCAGTTGAAAATGAATTAGATTTACTGCAAAAAGAAGTTGCAGAGCTAAAAGACAAATACGCACGTGTTCATGCTGATTTTGACAATATCAAAAAAAGATTGGAACGTGAAAAATATACAGCTGTTGAATATGCAAATGAAAAATTTGCAAAAGATATGATACCTGTAGTTGACTCTTTAGAAATGGCTTTGAAATCTGCTGATTCTGATGCAGAACCAGAAGAACTTATAAAAAAGCTTAAAGAAGGAATCGAACTTACTTTAAAACAATTCACTACAGCACTTGAAAAGCATGGTGTGACAATGGTATCTCATGAAGATCCGTTTGATCCAAACATTCATAATGCAGTACAAAGTGTAGAACATGAGAGTGTTCCGAGTGGAGAAATTGTTGAAACTTTTCAAAGAGGGTACAAATATAAAGAGAGACCTCTAAGAGAAGCTATGGTTGTAGTTGCGAAATAAATTTCGCCTAATGCAACTTAGGTTGCAAAAATAATTTTTAAAATGGCGTACAATTACACTGATTTAAAAATTAATAGAAAGAAAAATAAAAACTAAACTTAAAAAAAGGAAGAAAAAATGAGCAAAGTAATAGGTATAGATTTAGGTACAACAAACTCTTGTGTCGCTGTATATGAAGGTGGTGAAGCAAAAGTTATCCCAAATGCAGAAGGTAAAAATACGACTCCATCAGTTGTTGCATTTACTGACAAAGGAGAGGTTTTAGTTGGTGATCCGGCAAAACGTCAAGCGATTACAAACCCTGAAAAAACGATTTCATCTGTAAAAAGAATCATGGGTCTCATGATGAATGAAGAAAATGCGAAAATCGCACAAAGCAAAGTTACATACAAAATCGTTGACAAAGACGGGATGGCTGCTGTTGATGTTGCAGGTAAAGTATATACTCCGCAAGAAATTTCTGCGAAGATTCTTACTAAACTAAAAGAAGATGCAGAAGCTTACTTAGGTGATAAAGTTACAGATGCGGTAATTACAGTTCCTGCATACTTTAATGACTCGCAAAGAAAAGCAACAAAAGATGCGGGTACTATCGCAGGACTTAATGTTCTTCGTATTATCAATGAGCCGACTGCATCAGCACTTGCATACGGTTTAGAGAAAAAAGGTGAAGAGAATGTTTTAGTTTACGACCTTGGTGGTGGTACATTTGACGTTACTACATTAGAGATCAGCGAAGGTACTTTTGAAGTTCTTTCAACTGATGGTAATGCATTCCTTGGTGGTGATGACTTTGACAACAAAATCGTTGACTGGTTAGCTGAAGAGTTCAAAGGAAGTCACGGAATTGACCTTAAAAATGACAAAATGGCATTACAACGTCTAAAAGATGCAGCTGAAAATGCTAAAAAAGAATTAAGTTCGGCTACTGAGACTGAGATCAACTTACCGTTCATTACAATGACAGAAGCTGGTCCGCAACACTTGGTTGTAAAACTTACTCGTGCAAAATTCGAAGGAATGATCGATCCACTTGTTGATGAAACAATGGAACATGTAACTACAGCAATGAAAGATGCAGACCTAAGCAAAGGTGACATCAAAGAGATCATCATGGTTGGTGGTTCTACTCGTGTACCATTGGTACAAAAAAGAGTTTCTGACTACTTTGATGGTAAAGAGTTGAACAAATCAGTAAACCCTGATGAAGTTGTTGCTCTAGGTGCAGCGATCCAAGGTGGTGTATTACGTGGAGATGTAAAAGATGTTCTTTTACTTGATGTTACTCCATTATCACTTGGTATTGAAACACTTGGTGGTGTTGCAACTAAAGTAATTGAAAAAGGAACAACGATTCCAGTGAAAAAATCTCAAATCTTCTCAACTGCAGAAGATAACCAACCGGCTGTTAGTATTAACGTCGTACAAGGTGAGAGAGAATTCGCAAAAGACAACAAATCATTAGGTCTGTTCGAATTGACTGACATTCCGGCAGCTCCTCGTGGCGTGCCTCAGATCGAAGTTACATTCGATATAGATGCAAATGGTATCTTAACAGTTTCAGCAATGGATAAAGGAACTGGTAAAGAACAAAAAATTACGATCTCTGGTGCTTCAGGACTAAGTGAAGAAGAGATTGAAAAAATGGTTCAAGACGCTGAAGCGCATAAAGCTGAAGATGAAGCAAGAAAAGCTGTTGTTGAACTTAAAAACCAAGCAGATGCATTGATCGCTCAAACTGAAAAATCAATGACTGAAATGGGTGACAATCTAGCTGCTGATGAAAAAGCAAAAATTGAAGCGGCGATTACAGAACTTCAAGACGTTCTAAAAGATGAAAATGCTACAAAAGAACAAATTGAAGAAAAAGTAAAAGCACTTACAGAAGCAAGTCACAAAATGGCTGAGCAAATGTATCAAAAAGAACAACAAGGTGCTCAAGGCGGAGCAGCTGATTCAGCGAAGAAAAAAGATGACGACGATGTCATCGACGCAGAGATAGAGTAAGCACTCTATCTCAAAAAGAGTGGGTAAGTTTTTACTTACTCACATCCTACTCAAAATCCTTTTTGGCAATCTGCCAAGCAGAATAAAAATCTACTATTTTGCCACCATATTTAGCTTGAAAAGCTTTTGCATCATCTAAAGATTTAAAAGCATATTTACTAACTTTACTGTGTGTAGCGGGTTTTTTACTTCCAACAACATAATAAGCTTCCAAAACAGATACAAACTTCAAAGAACTCACATCTACAACCTGTGGATTTTCAAGCTCTGCACCCTCTTTAATGTCTTTTGTAAAACAATGAAGTGAACAATACTGATGTTGCACTCCATCTTCTTTGGCAGCATGATTCGTTTTATAGTATTTGAGCAGACTTACTCCGCAAATGTGGCAATATTCATGCTTTTTACCCTCTTGAAGCAAGAGAGCATTTTCTTTTGGAACACTTTGAAATATTATTTTATGTGTTATTTTTTTTATCTTT
>JANTGW010000157.1 GCA_024762705.1 Sulfurimonas sp. | reverse complement strand
ATTTATTATAAGTAAATATTAGGTAAATGACTACTTTTGTATTTCTTTATATTCTTCTATCATTAGATTGAGATCATTGAAGAGTTCCTTAGAAGCTTCCTCCATGGTCTCAAAATTATGAAGGATGATGTTTGGATGATCTCCTTTAAGTACCGTACCTTCTTTGACGAATTCCATATTTTTGAAAACACTTTCATGAACCGTAGCATGCGGTGCATCCATTTTTTGGAATGATTTTGTTTTTCCAAAACGCTCTTTTCCTATACCTAAGTACCATTTTCCCATACGACAGTGTTTATGGTCAAGGAACTCTTTGTTCTTGTTCTCAGTGAGAACCGTGGAATAAGCAGTCGATTTAAAGAGAATGTGGTCGACCTTTACAAGTGTTGTAAAGAGACGGTTTTGGATATTGATGGCAGAGGTGTGCACTGCATTTGCTTGTGTATTTAAGGTAGTAAAAGTATTTTCAAACTCATTGATCACTTCATTTGACTCTTGGGCGATATTACTTATTTCATCAGAGTTACCTCGCATATCGTTGGCCTCTTGCTGTAGAGTAGATATGTTCATCTCTATCTCTGTCGTTGCTTTTTGTGTGCGTTCTGCCAATTTTCTTACCTCATCGGCAACAACAGCGAACCCGCGTCCATGTTCACCTGCACGTGCTGCTTCTATGGCTGCATTAAGTGCAAGTAAGTTTGTCTGGTCTGCAATGTCCTTAATAAGCCCAACCACGTCTGAGATCTCACGAGAACGGCCTTCAAGACTGATGATACCTTCATGCGATGATGCAATGAGCTCGACAAGGGAGTTGAGCTTTTCACTGATGTTGAGTACATTCTCAAGGCTTTGAGAAGCTCGTTCAGCTGTTTGTTCCGAGATCTCGACAATATCGGTTGCATTCTCTGAAGTGTTGGTCAAATCTTCTTGTATTATAGAAAGACCTTTTCCTATGCCTCCACCCAGTTCAGCAAACTGACTTGAGAGTTCTCCTATACGCCTTGTTCTATAACCACTGGCAATGGACTTAATAGCCTTGTTGACTTTTTCTGCAGTTGTATAAAAGAGTCCCTGTAAACCTTGTGGATACGTATGTCTGTAGGTCTTACCAGCAGAAGCATATTCTATGGTCGTTGCCGTGTCACGCATAAATGCTTCAACTTGATCGAGCATATCATTAAGCGCCCAGGCAATTCTCGCATCTCGTGAATCATCATTGGGTATGTGCGTTATACGGCCTTCTAGTTTTCCTTTTGCGGCATCATTTAAGATCTTTTCTGCATTATCTAAAATACCGGCATTTTTAGCTGCTTGTTTATTTGGTAGCAACAAAGCTAACACTAAAGTAAGGAGTATGAGACCGGCAACGATATAGCTGGCACTAACAAGAGAGTAAATGGCAAGGGCTGTCAGTACGCTAAAGAGCAGAAGTGTTTGATTATTTTTGAAGAGAGATGATGTATTCATTGTAGTCTGTTCCTTCGTTGTGTAATATATCTGTTAAAACTTTTATGCCTGCTTCCACACCGCCACTTCTCTCAGCCTGGATCATTTTTTCATATAAGGGCTTTATAATTTTGAGTGCTTCCGAATTCGGTTTTCTTCTTATAGAATAGTACCCGATAATGTTTCCCCGCTCATCAAGTGATGGGGTCACATTTGCAAAAACCCAATAGGAGTTATTGTTTTTTGTCTTGTTGACAACAAAAGCAAAAAGTTCCTCTTTCGCCTGTACTGTATCCCATAAAAGTTTGAAAACTGCCTTGGGCATATCGGGATGACGGACAATATTGTGCGGTTTTCCCAACAGCTCTTCTTCGGTATATTCAGCCAAATCAATAAAAATCCTGTTGACATAGGTCAGTTGGCCTTTTGTGTCTGTTTTAGAGACAATGAAGTCATTTTCACCTAATTCTCTTTCCATATTTTTCCCTCATTTTGATTGTTGGCAAATATTGTAGCATATTTTAATTGCATTATTGCTATAATTTGTGATAAGGAAGGTTATGTTTATATTATTGTCTGTTTTTTATTATTTTTATTTTTCTATCATAGGAATATATATTATATTTTTGCCAAAAATACTCAGTAGTGTGGGTTATGATGCCAGCGAAATAGGTATAATCTTTGCAGCATCGCCTTTGGTGCGCTTTGTTTTGCCATTTTTATTTATGCGTGGACTGAGACTCGATGCTGTGGTTTTCAAGGCCTCTTTATTCATAGTGATAGCGAGCATGCTCTCTTTTTATTTCTCTTTGGAGCATTTTTATGCTTTATTGCTCTCAAATATCTTTCTCGGGATCGGAATGAGTCTTATGCTTCCTTTTGTGGAAGTGATATCTCTGCATAGCATTGGTAAAGTACGCTACGGAAAAGTACGGCTTTTTGGATCTTTGGGTTTTATAATTGTTGCGCTTGTTTTAGTAAAGTTTTTAAGTACGGTTTATGTGGCACTTGACTTTTTACTTATACTCAGTCTTTTGACCGCTTTTGTTGCTTATAAGGTGTTGCAATTGGCACCGGATGAGAGCTATGTGCAAGAGGTGGATGTTAAAAATGATATAAACATACTGCAAGACTGGAAGCTGTGGGGTGGTCTTATTTTGGTGCAGATGAGCTTTGGTTCTTTTTACAACTTCTTCACTATTTATGAAACAGATCATGGAATTACTTTAGATATGACTGTTTATTTGTGGAGTTTTGGTGTGCTCATTGAAGTACTGATGTTTTTCTTTCAGGGAGGACTGCTGCAAAGGAACCTTCTTGACTTATTACGTTTTACGGCATTTGCAACAGCTGTGCGTTGGTTCTTGCTTTTTGCATTTCCCGAGCATCTTGGCATACTCTTTTTCTCTCAGGCACTGCATGCCTTGAGTTTTGCCCTTTTTCATACGGCGGCCATCAGCTACCTCTTTCATATATATAAGAACAAAAGTCTCGCACAGCAGTTCTTCTCAGGCATTACGTATGGGTTTGGAGGGTTTAGCGGTGCTTTAATAGCAGGATATGTCTATGAGTATTATCCTGAGTATCTGTTTTTGACATCAAGTTTTATGGCCTTAGGCGCCTTTTGGCTCTTTGTCTCGACACGGCAACGCAGAGTACAGGGACTCTAGGTAGCGAGAGAGCTGGTAGTAGTCATTTTGATATTCTGAATCTATTTCAAATATAAAAGGCCGGTATTTAAGGTAGTTCG
>JANTGW010000156.1 GCA_024762705.1 Sulfurimonas sp. | reverse complement strand
TCCCAAAGCCCTGCATATTTTTATTTGACTGGTAGTAGTTGTCAAATATATGAATAAGTTCAACCTCATCCATACCCAAACCGTAGTCTGTAATTTTAATTGAATTGTTTTTTACTTCTATGTCAATATTTTTTGAAATTCCCGAGTATTTTACCCCATTATCAATAATATTGTCAATTACTTTGCTGAGACCTTTTTTGTCACCGTATATCTGCATTTCTTCCAAAGAGAGATTGAAATGCATTTGAGGATATATTTTTTGTACAAACGCCACTCTTTGCTCAAGCAGTTCGTTCACAAAGAATTCCTCTTTTATACTTTGGTTTGTCTGCATTTTTATCAAATAATCCAGCTCATTGTATCGCTCTTTAAGCATTTCACATGCACTGTCTATACGTCCTATCCGCTTAAGCACTTTTTCATCATTACAGTTTTTAGCTAAAAGCTGCGTCGTTGTAGTAATGGTACTTATTGGCAGGTTCAGTTCATGCAGCGTCTCATTTGAAAGATGTTGCAGTTCATGTACATACTCAGCCAAAGGATCAACCGCAAGTTTTGATATAAAAACTCCTGAAAGGATAACAAAACAAAGTACAATTACAGCAAACAGATAGATATTTGTTACATGTAATACACTTATAAAGTAATATGAAAGCAGCAAAAAGCCTGTAACAGTAAAAAAGTAATATACAAATATATTTATACGAAGATTACGAAACAAGCTTATACCCAATCCCGCGAATATTTTCTATGCTCATAGTAGGCAGTAACTGCTTTAGTCTATTAATATAAACCCGAATAGCACCATCACTGCCTCCGCCTTCTGCACTTGTCCATAATTCATCATAAATAAGTTCTTTTGGGACAGGAGTATTGATGTTGTTCAACAAAAGAACCAAAAGCTCATACTCTTTTTTTGAAAGTTCCAAAATTTCCTTGTTATAATAGATACATTTATGCAGCTTGTCATGACATAACTCTCCGATACATTCGGCTTCTTTAGTCTGGTTTCGTTTCATTACAGCTTGTATTCGAAGTAAAAGTTCCGTATTGTCAAAAGGTTTTGTCATAAAGTCATCGCAACCACTTAAAAAACCGCGCTCAAGCATCTCTTTTTCTTTATGTGACGTCAAAAATATAGCAGGAGTGTTATCATCTGCACTTCTTAAATCATCAAGAAGTGATATACCGTCTATAAGAGGAACATTGATATCTAAAAGATAGATGTCGAACTTGTTACTATAAATCGCATCAAGAGCATCCTGTCCGTTTGGAAAATGGAGTACATCATATCCTTCTTCTTCAAGAAGATCCACTAAAGTCTCTCCAAAAAGGAGGTCATCTTCAAGCAGGAGTATTTTAATCGACACTCTCTATAGCCCATCCAATAACTTCACCTGCATACATAGGCACAACGCCTGAATAATTCTCAGGTACAACAAATGGTTTCTTCACCAGTGTCACTTCTTTAAATTCCGGGCAGATACCGTAAATACTTTGCGCATTATCACTTACAAAAGCCTGTAGGTTATCAAGCTTACCAAACTGCTCAAACACTTCTGCAAGCAACTGTAGTGAAATCGGTGCCGTAAAAACACCTGCTGCACAGCCGCAAGACTCTTTTTTATGTTGTGGATGCGGGGCCGAGTCTGAACCAAACATAACTTTTGGGTGTGCCTCAAGAGCCACACTTAAAAGTGCGTCCAGATCTTCTGGTCTTTTTGCAATCGGTTTACAAAAAAGGTGAGGCTGCATCAAGCCGCCTATGACATCATCCAGTGTTAAAAGAAGATGATGCACCGTGATCGTCGCATACAAATTTGGAAACTTGTCCAGCATTGCAACGGCTTCTTTGGTCGTAATATGTTCCATAATAATTTTCAAATCAGGAAAATTTTTTGCTAACAGTTCATAAATACTCATAAACTCAGCTTCTCTGTCCATTACAAAACCGTCTGTCTCACCATGTACACACAAAGGAATACCCAAATTACTCATGGCCTCAAGGGTAGGACGCATCTCTTCAATATCAAAAGAACTGACACCATCTTCAGAGTTCGTAGTAATTCCAGCAGGATAAAGTTTAATAGCTGTAATATCATCCACTACACTTTCTAAAAATGCCTTGTCATAGTTTTTATAAAAAAGCGTCATATATGGTTCAAAATAATCATTTGGTACAGCTGCCATAATGCGTTGTCTGTATGCTACGACATCTTCTTTACTCTCAACTGGCGGTACAAGGTTTGGCATTACAATAGCCCCGCTGTAACTGTACGCAGTCAGCGGTGCCACATTTTCAAGCATTACACCATCTCGAAGGTGCAGGTGCATGTCCAAAGGCATTAAAAGTGTATGGGTTTTCATCAAAACTTCCTTAATTTTATCAATACTGACATTATAGCAAACGAGTCGTTATAAACTTATAATGTTTCTTTTACAGTTTTAATCAGATCATTAATCGCTTTTTCATAGTGTTGTGCTTCTTTTTCTTCCGTTGATTCAAAACGCGTGACTAAAACCGGTGTCGTATTACTTGCCCGGACAAGCCCCCACCCTTTTTCAAAGTTTATACGCACACCATCTACATCTATTATATCTTTTATGACAGGAAAATCTTCCGGCGGATTTTGCAGCAGTTCTTTTACCTTATCAATGATTTTAAATTTCTCGTCCTCTGTCGTCTCTACCTTTATCTCTTCAGTAGAATAGACTTTTGGCAATTTGGCAAGTTCTGCGTCAAGATCTATGCCCTCTTGTACGAGTTCAAGTACTCTAAGCGTCGCATAAATAGCATCATCATAACCGAAATAACGGTTTTTAAAGAAAATATGCCCGCTCACTTCACATGCCAAATCCGCATTGATCTCTTTCATTTTTACTTTCAGGTTTGAGTGTCCTGTTTTATACATTACTGCTTTAGCACCGCGACGCTCCAGCTCATCATACATTACCTGAGAGCATTTCACTTCACCGACAACAGTCGGCTTGTCCATTTTCATAGCAAATAAAAGTGCAAGCATATCGCCCTTGATGTTGTTTTTGTGCGTGAGTACGGCTATACGGTCAGCATCACCGTCATAAGCAAAAGCGATGTCTCCCTCTTTTTCAAGCAGAGCTTTTACATCTTGTAAATTTTTTTCTACAGAAGGATCGGGATGATGATTTGGGAAAGTACCGTCCGGTTCAATGTACAAACCTTTTGTTTTAAGTTCTA
>JANTGW010000155.1 GCA_024762705.1 Sulfurimonas sp. | reverse complement strand
ATGAAGAGTTGGATATAAAACTTAATCCTCAAAAAATAAGAGCATATGGACTTTCTTCCACGATAGTTATAGCGCAACTTGGAAAAATAAGCTCAATCTTTCCTATCGGAACAATCAAACAAAAGGCAAACCATCTTTACATCTCTACATACAATGGTGAAAAAACAAAAGAAGCAGTTGAGAACACTTTGATTGATGTAGGTGGAAAAAAGATTAAAATCGCGGATATTGCAGAGGTTTCATTTAAGCTTAGTGATGAGACAGAGCTTTCACACTATAATGGGATGAGAAATATTTCTATAAATGTAACAAAAAGTGAAAATGGGAATGCTATTGCCTTGGTCAAAGAGATAAGAAAACTCCTGAAAAAACAAAAACAAAAGCATGCCGGTTTGGATTACAATATTTATACTGACACATCTGTGTGGATAAAAAATAGACTCAATACAGTCTTTTCAAATATAGTTTTTGGCTTAATGCTTGTATTTTTGGCAATGCTGATTTTTATCAACAGAGGTATAGCCCTTGTTGTAGCGTTGGGAATTCCTGTAAGTTTTATGATAGGACTCATAGCGACGGAAATACTGGGAAACAGTTTAAATATGCTTTCACTTTTAGGTGCTTTGATCGCTTTGGGTATGCTTGTTGATGAAGCTATTGTTGTTGCGGAAAATATTTATAGACATTTAGAAGAAGGTATGGATAGAAAAGAAGCTGTTATAACAGGTGCAGCGGAGATGTTTCCGGCAGTCCTTACCGCAACACTGACAACAGTTTTTGCCTTTTTGCCTATGCTTTTAATGACCGGAGATATGGGCATGTTTATAAAAATAATTCCCATTATGATTACAGTACTGCTGCTTTCTTCACTCTTTGAAGCTTTTTACTTTTTGCCATTACATGCACATGATTTTTTAAAAGTTTCCAAAAAAGGAAGTTTTACAAAAGAGTTTTGGGGGAAAATGTATGTTTGGTATAGCAAAGCTTTGCATTTTCTCTTTAGAAGAAAGTTTGTATCTCTTACTGTGATCGTGCTTAGTATTATTTCACTTGAATTCATGATGATCAAAAATGCAAAATTTCAGCTTTTTCCGGACTTTGACAATACACAAATTTATGTCTATGGAAAAGTGAATATCAATAATGAACTTAAAGATACTGAGAAGATTGTTACAAAACTTGAAAACCTAATTCTTGAAAATGTTCATGATGAGGATGTCTCTTCTGTGACTTCTGTTATAGGCTTTAAAATGGACTCAAAGAATAGAGCTGAGCTTGGTGAAAATATGTTTCATATATTTGTTGATCTGCACGAGAGAGCACCTGAAAACTTTTTTGACAAATATTTGAGCCCTTATCTTTCTATAGAATATAATCCTGGAGTGCAGATACGTAAAAAAGATGCCAAAGTAATTGCGAAAGAACTTGAAAAGGCACTGGCAGAGCAAAAACCGGAATTTGAAGAGTTGGTAGTAAAAGTTCCCGGTGCAGGGGTAGTTGCACATGATGTGGAAATTGGATTAAGTGCAAAAGAAGGCAAGGATGTTGTACCGTATCTCAAGGCACTAGAAAAAGAACTTGCAAAAATCAAAGGTGTTTATAACATCTCAGATGATGCAACTTTGGGTGAGAAGGAATTAAAGTTACATGTAAACAGATACGGACAAGAGCTGGGCTTTACTGAACAGGACATTTCTAATGAGCTCAGGGCATATTATCTCAAAGGTGAGTATGGAAAACTTTTCAATGAAAAAGGACTTGTCCGTATACGGCTTCAAAGTAATATCATTGAGGATGTTAATTCAATAAATACAATAGAACTGCAGATTCCGGGATCTGATAAATATGTGGCACTTAAAGAGATATGTGATTTTGAGTATATACAAAGTTTTGTGACTATAAACAAGGAAGACGGAAAAAGAGTGCGTAGCTTGTATGCATCTTTAGATAAACAAATCATTACATCCTCAGAGCTTATGAAAAAGATAGAACAAACACTAGAAAACTTCAAAAAAGAGGGCGTAATTGTAGATATCAAAGGTGAAGAAAAAGAAAATAACAAAAATAAGAGAGAAATGATGCAGTCGGCACTCATTGCAATATTTTTGATTTTTATTACGCTTGTATGGCTTTTTGATTCTATAAGGAAGTCTTTAATTGTTATCAGTACAATTCCACTTGTACTGCTTGGTGTCTATTTTGGACACTGGTTGATGGACCTTAACCTTACTATGCCGGGACTCATTGGTATTGTAGGTCTTGCTGGAGTCGTTGTAAATGACGGACTTATTATGGTCGACTTTATTAAAAGTGCAAAAGATACTGAAGATTTGATGAATAGGGCAAAAACAAGACTCAGACCGATTTTATTGACATCATTGACGACGGTACTTGGATTGTTGACACTTATATTTTTTGCATCAGGTCAGGCAAAGATACTTCAACCGATGGCAGTATCTTTGGGGTATGGTATAGCATGGGCAACAGTATTGAACTTGCTGTATGTTCCACTGCTTTATGCTGTTGTATACAGAATTAAAACACCACAAGAAAATAAAGGATAAAAATGAATTTAGAGATAAGTCAGGCACAGTTTGGTGTAAGACCACCGGTCACAAAACCAATACCGGAATTTTTGATAGAAGTAGGTGAAGAGGGTATAAGAAATCTCATATCAAAACATTATGATTCAATCAAACAAAGTGATATAAGCTATCTTTTTCCTGTAGATGAGGTGGAATTTGAACAAGCAAAAGTCAATTCGGCAGACTTTTTCATTCAGATATGTGGCGGACCTAAGTACTTTAATACAAATCGAGGTGCTCCACAGATGGTAGGCCGTCATGCACCATTTAGAATTGATGCTAAAGCACGTCAAACTTGGCTTGAACTCTATAAACCTCTTATAAAAGAACTAAAAGAACAAGGCGTGACAGAGACGTCATTGAAGTCATTTTGGGGTTATCTAGATATATTTTCTATCTGGATGATAAATACGCAGTAGCGCTCTTATAATAAGGATTATATAAGGAAGCTCCTTGTATAATTCCGACCTACCAACAACAAGTGGGTTCTTAGCTCAGTTGGTTAGAGCTCTCGGCTCATAACCGAGCGGTCGAGTGTTCGAGTCACTCAGAACCCACCACTTATATAACTTTCCTTAATAATCAAAATTTTAGTATAATTATTTTATGAAAAAGTATTTAACAGTCTTATTTATTATATTTTTTTT